>JAITJS010000079.1 GCA_031278815.1 Treponema sp. | reverse complement strand
GTGTCCTGGTAGGTATCTTTGATGTAATTGCGGTATTGGATGTACATCATCACCCCCACACCCAAAGCCGCCACCATACTTAATCCCACAAAAACCAAGAAAAAATGGGTTTTAAGACTCTTCATACTCTAACTCCTTTATCTTTATTTTTTATAGGTACACGAGAAAGAACCATGAACCCTAGAAGGCACCCAACCGCGCTCAGGGAAAAGAGCTGCAGCCCCTCGCTGATGCTCTGCGCGCCGACTATATAACTGAAAACCAGGGGGCCTAGGGCCAGGCCCAGATTCTCAATCACCGAGTACATACTCAAAGCAGCGGCAGGGGAAACAGCGCCATCCTCCTTATACAAGGCGGCGTAATAGGTTTGCATATTCGTCATCCCGAAGATACCGGCTACCGCCAGCATCCCTATGGTGAGGACCAGCATAGGGACCGTCATCCTCAGGGAAAACAGGTAGATAGCCCCCGCGTTCAGGAACAGGGAACAAAACACAATCCCCTTGACCGGAACCTTATGGGAAGCATATTCGCATAAACTGGTCCCAAATAGAATTGTAAACAATCCATTGAGGAGCATCAACTGCCCTATATTGGATTCCTGGAGTCCCTGTTCTGTTCCGTAGAGGGGCATGAAATAGGAAACAAAGCTCATGGAGGCCATATAGGGCAAGACCAGTAAGCCCAAGGTCCCCAGGACCGCGGGTCTCAAGAGAAAGTGAAACAGCCTCAAGGGATTTCCCCGGGTTTCTTCAGGGCTCTCTTTTTTCACCGGGATAACCCCATAGATATGGTTTAGCAGCTTAGAACGGCTTGAAAAGACCACGATAGCCAGGAGCAAGGCGGCAACGAGGGAAGAACAGAGGTAGACCATACGGTAAGGGAAGAACTCCGCCACCATAGAACCGAAGACCACCCCCACGTTTATCCCCGCGAGGTAGGAAGCGTTATAGTGGGCAAAACTCCGGTTCACCGCTTCCAGGCTTTTTTGCGCGGCGATGATCGTATTGATCACCAGTACGATGGTACCGGTGGAAAAACCGGTCAGTCCATGGGAAAGGCCCAGATAGAGGGTGTTCGGGGCACTAAAAGACAGGATGTGGCCTATACACAGACCCAGGGCGCCTAGGAGGCAGAGCCGTTTAAGACCGAAGGCGCCTATGATACCGGGAACCACCAGCAAGGCGAGGATAATGAAAAGCATCTCTGCGGTAAAGGGCAGGGTAAGCACAAAGGCTTTGGGCAGATTGAAAACAGGCTGGTACAAGTCTGCGGCGTATAGGGGCAGGATGGCGCTTTCCAGGTTATTGGCTGTAAACATAAAGAAAAGAATCCCCCGCAGCAGCTCAGGGTGAAACACCGGGGCGCGGTGTTCCTGGTATTCGGTTTTATTGGCTTGGAAGGCCTCCCCCATGAGAATAAACTCCTGCATGATGAAGAAGAGGGCAATCCCGGTGGCCCCAACCATGAGGACCATTTGGATGATCATGCCCCGGGTCTGTTCGTTAATCCGCGCTATATCATAGCCCGTTTCTATCAATCCGAGGATGTTCTTTTCCGCATCGAATAGGGGGCCGCAGACAAAGAGCCACGTTCTCCCTCCCCCAGCACTGGGAGCAATCCTATGGACATAGCCCCGGGTTTCAAGAACTTTCTGGTAATACGGGGCTTTGGTGGCAACGGGGTACCAGGTACCCCGGCTATATTCCGTATCATAGACCGAGTATAAGCGGCCCTCCTGAAACTTCCAGAGGTATTGATAAACAGGCTTTCCTTCCCATTGAAATCGGATGAACAGCCTTCGCAGAGCCTGGTCTAAACAGCGGTAGGCTTCGCTCTCAAAATCCCGGGAGGATGTAATCGAAAGCAGGGTATTGAGATTCACCGACCCTGCGGTGAGGCGGGATATGTTTTCCAGATTCAAGAAGGTAGTTTCATTATACTGACGGTGCATGTGGTTTAAGAGGAGGCTTGCCGTAATTCCCGCGCCCAGGACCACCCCTATGCCTGCCAGAAGGCTCACTTTAAAGGCAGAACTCCACTGCTTTTGGGCCAAGCAGCGGATACCTAGGACCCCCAGATAGAGCCCCAGGAGCAGCGCGGCCAGGGCAAGGACAAAGAGGCTTATTCGTTTGAACCTATCCCCAGGGGCATAGGAATACTCCTGGAGGGTCTCCCAGGAGCCTTCCGGTGTTTTGATGAGGAGTTGATCTTCCCTCGCGGCAAAAAGGGTTTCGTGGGTATAATGCAGCGCGGTATAGGGCGGGCTTCCAGGAATCCCGCGCTGTGAGATCTGGGCTGTACCAGTACCACGGATCTCTCCCTGGGCTATATCCGTGTATATGAGGTTATCCTGGTCATCGGCTACAACCATCCAAAGAAACCGGGAAGGTTCCGTTGGCCATGCCCGGATAAAGTCCCCTGAGAAGCCGTACTGTTTCAGGGTTCCGGCCTTGGTTACCGTGGTAAGCCGCCTGGTTTTAGCATTGATATGGAAATACCGGAGATCCCGGAATGCCTGGGAATAGTTAAAAAAGGCGATTACTTCAGGCAGCCCCGGCTGTACCACAGCTACCCGTTCAAGCCAAAACCCTAGATCTCCCAGTCGAACCACATAGAGGCTGCCCGTATCATACGCCATAGCGCTGATTCTGCCTTTGGTGATGATAAAATCCTTGTTGATATAGCGATAGGCGTAGAGTTCTTCTATAAAGGTCCCCTTCGGGGAGTATTTCAGGATCCGTTCAACATTTTCTTCAAAGGCGCCGCCGAACTGCTTATCCAAGACATAGAGGTTATTATGTTCGTCCAGCTCTACCCGTTCCGCCCGGTAAAATGAGCGGGGGCTATGGGGTCTTCCCTGGACGTGGTAGAGCAGTTCTTTTTCAGGAGATAAGATCGTAATAGTTTGGGAGTTATTTTCAATGAGGGCGATCCGCTCAGCGTTTCTGCTTCCCCAAGAAGGCCCATTGAGTTTAGCGCCGGTATCCCAGGGTCTGAGGGTGAAAGAATCTTTATGGAACAATAGGAATACCCACA
>JAITJS010000072.1 GCA_031278815.1 Treponema sp. | reverse complement strand
TCAACGGCGCTTTTTATTACACTATATGCAAACCCTTTACAATCTCCATCCCGCTAAATCACGCCAAATTGCTTAAAATTCCGCCTATTCGCTGGTATTTCTGAATCTATTCTCCGCTCCTTACAACATGATGACCGCGTTCGACCGGATCCCAGTGTTCTCCTTCCCCAGAATCTGCTCGCAACCGCGCAGGATCGAAACCAGGGCCAAAGCAGCCAAGGGCAGCCAGAGTCCTGGGCACCTTTCTTGTTTGTTTATAGATACCTCGTTGCTGAGGGTAGGGGCATAAGGAAGGCAAGTACCGAATGTATACGAACCCGGTTATCATATACCTCAAGGTACATAACCGATTGTCTGAGCTCCCCTGCCGAAGAGTTGCGGTTCAGGGTTTCCAGACTAGACGGTTTTACAAACCTTACTAAAACGTGCTATAGTAGGGCGGGAAGAATGGGAGAAGACCTTATGCCTACTATGGAGGACACTCTTGCAATTCAGACTGGACAAACAATCAGGTAATAAACTGTCGGTGTTGGGATTCGGCTGTATGCGGTTTCCCAGAAATCTTGGGGCTATTGATATGCAAAAAACCCGGACCCTTATCATGGAGGCTATCAATAAAGGGGTGAATTATTTTGATACCGCCTATCTATACCCCGGAAGCGAAGAGGCTTTAGGGAAAATCCTGGAACAATACCACGTTCGAGAAAAAGTGTACATCGCCACCAAGCTGCCCCTGGTCTTGCTCCGCAGCCCCAAAGATTTTGATAAATTCTTTACCAAGCAGTTGGAACGGCTACGGACCTCCTATATTGATTATTATCTCATGCACATGATCACCGATATGGACCTCTGGGACACATTACGGGCTTGGGGAATCGAAGGGTGGATCCAAGAACAAAAAAAAAACGGTCGTATTAAGCGCATTGGCTTCTCCTTTCACGGTTCCCAACAGGAATTTCTTAAACTTATTGACGCCTATCCTTGGGAATTCTGTCAAATCCAGTACAATTATTCAGATGAAAATTTTCAGGCCGGGAAAGTGGGCCTAAGAAAAGCTGCCCAGAAGATGTCCGTTATGGTGATGGAACCGCTCTTGGGAGGAAAACTCGCGACAGGACTCCCCAAGGAAGCGGTGAGGATCTTCAAACAAGCGAATCCAGAGCTCACTCCTGCAGGCTGGGCCCTCAGATGGGTTTGGGATCAGCGGGAAGTATCCCTCCTCTTGTCCGGTATGCAAGAACCGCTCCAGCTTGAGGAAAATCTAAAACTGGCGAATAAGGCCTTTCCCCAAATGCTTACCGCAGAGGAACACAAAATTTACCAGCAGGTCTTGCAGGTGTTTAATCGGGCCTATAAGATCCGCTGTACCGGCTGTAATTACTGTATGCCCTGTCCCCGGGGCGTGAATATTCCCGGTAGTTTTGCCGCGTACAACACTTCCTTTGCTATGGGCTTTATAAGCGGGATGCAGCAATACATGACCAGTACCGGGATAACTTCCGAGCGTATGAGCGGGCCTAAGCTCTGTATAAAATGCGGTACCTGCGAAAGCCATTGTCCCCAGCACCTGCCCATCATCCGTTCCCTTGTGGCGGTACGCAAGCGGATGGAACCCTTCGTATTACAAGGCATCCTCCTCATGGTTCGGGCAGCACTAGGGAAAAAAGGGAAAGCCCTCAAGCCCTTGCAGGACTCACCGTAAATACCGACTCAAGGTAGCCAATAGTGCATTGATATTGAGAGGTTTTCCCAAATGGCTGTTCATACCCCGCCTGGAAACACCGTTCCAGGTCCTCACGAAACACATTGGCAGTCATGGCAATGATAGGAATGGTCTTTGCCCACGGTACTTGCAGCTCGACCGTTTCGCTGGTGAAGACCGTAAAGGCAGAGCATCATCTCCTCCAATTCTCCTGCAGAAGCATTAGCCATAGTGCTGCACCCAATAACATCAAAGGGAAGGGCATCACTTATGGCTTTGATAACCCTGGTTTCGATGAATTCTTCATAACAGGTCATCAAACCCACCGAATGAGCGTACAAGCTATGTTCCACATCAAGTTGAGCGAGTATTTCTGATACCGCAATAGCTACTTCATCAATTTCAAAGGTGTATGCGCTCATAGTTTTTATCATCCAAAATACCTTCTGTGGGTATGACCTTATGGCTAGTGATTAGGGTATGGTACGATTTTTTTACCTTATCAATCCTGCCGATACGCTTACTCCCTTGCTTCGTGGTACATAAGGAATAGTCAAAAAGGTTTGTGGAATCCCCAGCAGTATCCTGCATCAAGAGAACTATCCTGGGTATGTATCTGGACCATAAATTTCTATAAATAATAAGAATTGGTACGCAAATGTCTAGTAGGCATCAAAAGGCAGCGTACCTGCGGTGAGCATACCGTTGAGCAGGGTACTGAGCGGATACGGCGCAGGCGATAGAAACCTTTGGATTGGAGGGCATCTCAATATTGTACAAACCCTGAGAAATGGGGTATACCTAAACCTTATGAAAGATAGGGCTAACCAGTATACTGACCAGGCAGCGGTCCTGGTCCACGCCTTGCCGTATATTCAGCGCTTCCGGGGTAAGACCATGGTGATTAAGTACGGCGGTAATGCTATGATCCATAAGGACCTTAAAGCCGCGGTGATGCAGGATGTGATCCTCATGGCCTGTGTAGGCATCAGGACCGTGCTGGTCCATGGAGGAGGCCCGGAGATTGAAGGTATGCTCAAGGCTTTGGGTAAAGAAAGTCGTTTTGTCCGGGGGCTTCGGTATACCGATGCAGAGACTATGGAAATCGTGCAGATGGTCCTCTGCGGTAAGGTGAATAAGGACATTACTTCCCTGATTCAGCAACACGGGGGGCGGGCTATGGGTATTTGTGGTATTGATGGGGGGTTGCTCCAGGCAAGACCCCTGGGCACTGAGGAGGATCTGGGCTTAGTGGGGGAAATTGAAAGGGTGGATACCTCGGTCTTAGAGGGGATCCTGCATTCCGGGGCCATTCCTGTGGTCTCTTCGGTTGCCCTGGGTACCGGAGATGCCGCAGGGCTTGCCCTTAACATCAATGCAGATATGGCCGCAGCCCGGATCGCCGTGGCCTTAGGTGCGGAGAAACTCCTCCTTATGACCGATGTACAGGGCCTGCTTCGGGATATAGCTGATCCAGACTCCCTTATCCCGGTGATCACCAGTACAGACCTCGAAGCACTGAAAAAAGCAGGGATTATAAGCAAGGGCATGATCCCCAAGACGGATTGTTGCACCCTTGCTTTGGGAGGAGGGGTCAAGAAGGCCCATATCATTGACGGACGTCT
The DNA here is from genome assembly GCA_031278815.1 of Treponema sp. Taxonomy (GTDB): domain Bacteria; phylum Spirochaetota; class Spirochaetia; order Treponematales; family Breznakiellaceae; genus JAIRLU01. The sequence goes on along the minus strand of JAITJS010000072.1, from coordinate 24,113 downwards.
TCCCCATGCCTTGCTCATTGAACTGTTTACCGATGAGGGGATCGGTACCATGATTGAAGCAGGCTAATCATGCCAGACCAGGAAAACATGTCCGGCAAGATACAAAGCAAGCAAAGTCATCTAGTAGGACGCCGGACTCGTCAGTAAGCCGGATATGAAGTAAGGGAAAAAGGGAAAAGAATGGATGCTGTTTTTATGAATACGTATCACCGGCTGCCGGTTACGTTTGTTTCCGGGGAAGGGTCTTGGCTCAAAGACCGCTCTGGGAAAAAGTACCTGGATTTTACCGCAGGTATTGCGGTCAATTGCCTGGGCCATGCCCATCCGATCCTGGTTAAGGCCATTGGTGAACAGGCTGCCAAGTTCAATCATGTCTGCAACTATTATCAGAGTGATGTAGCCGAGGCATTTGCACAAAAGCTCGTGGCTGCCTGTGCAACGGTTGGGATGCGGAAAGTCTTCCTGGGTAATTCCGGTGCAGAGGCCAACGAAGGGGCCTGTAAGATCGCCCGCAAGTATTCCCTCAAGAAGTACGGCCCCGGACGCCATACCATCGTAAGCCTCAAGGGAAGTTTTCATGGGAGAACCATTACCACCCTCTCGGCTACCGGGCAAGCGCGTTTTCACCAGGATTTCGGCCCCTTTACAGAAGGGTTCCGATTCATTCCGCCGGGAGACCTGGACGCGCTGGACCGGGCTTTAGACCCTGCTTCGGTGGCAGGGCTGCTCCTTGAAGCTATTCAGGGGGAAAGTGGCATCTTCCCCCTGGACTCCACCTATGTAGCCGCCGCAGCGCAGCTCTGTAAAGACCGGGATATCCTGCTCATATTTGATGAAATCCAGTGCGGTGTGGGCAGGACCGGGACCTTTCTTGCCTGTGCAGCCTATGGGGTCAACGCCGACATCCTTACCCTGGCAAAGGGCCTTTGCGGAGGAGTTCCCGTAGGAGCGGTGCTTGCCGGGGATAAGGCTGCGGATGTATTGGGGATAGGGGACCACGGCAGTACCTTTGGTGGGAATCCTCTGGCCGCCGCGGCAGGGCTTGTGGTCCTGGAGACGGTGCAGGAGCCCTGCTTTTTATCGGAGATTGTCCGCAAAGGGGAGCGGTTCCGGGAGGTCCTGGGTAGTTGGCAGCATCCGCAGATCCGGGAAATCCGGGGTAAGGGGCTCATGATCGGCGTGGATATAAGGAGCGAAGCCTGGCCGGTCCTAGAAGGAGCCTTGGCCGCGGGTCTTCTGATCCTTTCGGCAGGGACCCATACCTTGCGTTTCCTGCCGCCCTATACCATTACGGATGTTGAAATAGGCCAGGGTTTGGACCTGCTCAAGGGGGTGCTGGACCGCCTTGAGGGGCTGGGGCTTTTCGCTTAAAATGCCGGGGCAGGGATAACACCGGTTCAGGGCAAGGTTGCTTCCCAGCGGCTTTGTATTGCGGCGGCAGTTGTCGCCGTATCCTGGCCTTGGGTAAACATGGTGTAGAGTTCCTCCCGAACTATGGCTTCCAAGGAGTGGATATGTGGGATGCCGATGAATTCTTGTATCCCATCTCCTCCCTCATACATATCATAGGCTTTGGTATACAAATCCCCTTTGAGACTCCTGGTTCCGCTCCAGTTTCCCGGCACTGCATGGGAAGCAGCGGCTAAAAGGGAGCTCTGTTCTGCGAGAAAGGTGATGAAATCCCAGGCCTGGTCCGGATGTTCACTAGAGCGGGAAATACCGATATACCAGCTTGTCAAACCGAACACCGGTTTTTTTCCCGTGTCCAGGCCAGGGACCGTGGTAATACCAAAACGCGTATCTCCCATCTGCTGCGTAAGGGTATGTATATCCTGGACAGAGGCAAGCATCATAGCGATTTTACCTTGACTAAACTCTTGGAGCTTCTGTTCTCGTATTTTTAAGAAGGGGTCCGGTGAAACCAGTCCTTCCCTATACAGGGTAGTAAGGAAGTCCAAGGTTTCAAGCATAGGAGGGCTTGTGAAGGCGGGTTTGCCCCCTGGGAGCATGACCCCACCGGCAGCCCAGAACCAGGAATACACATCCACGTACAGGCTATCGGGGTCCTGGGGGCTTAAGGCCATCCCAAAAGGACCGGTACTGCTGGTAGTCATGGTCCGGACATAGTGTAAAAAATCCGCTCGGGTCTTAGGGGGGCGATCAAAGCCTGCCGCTTGTAATAGTTCCACATTATAAAAAAGGGGAACCATGAAGGAGACCATCGGGAGGGCCCATACTGCTTCGGCTCCTTGGGGGTTATAGGAGGGTAAGCCCGGAACAAACACCCGGGTTTCCCCGGTGTTGGTCTTTTCTATATAAGGGTCCAAAGGTTTAAGCATACCCTGCTGGGTGAATTCATAGAGCCATCGTAGGTCCAGGGCAAGAATATCGGATCCGCTTATGTCGCGGGAATTCCCCTTGAAGAAGCGCTCCTCCATCTCCTGATAGGAAAGATGCGTCAATTTGATGACAATGCCTGGATTGTTCTTCTCAAATTCGCCGACAAGCCTTTTAAGGCTGTCCTTTTCTAGTTCATCCTGCCACCATTGGGTAAATACCAAGGTCTGTGCCTGGGCTGCTATGATGGTTTTGGTACCAATTCTTATGAGGAACCCCAGGGGTAAGAGGATAAGCACTAAGATAAAAAGGAGCCTGTCCACTACCGCGAGGTTTTTTAGGAGCTTGCTAATCATGGGAGTAGTATAGCCCCTAAAAGGGAACCCCTATCAAGTATGAAGAGGGGTTTGAACATAGGCGTAAGGCCCTAAGAAGCGGTCAAGGGCAGTGATAATTTCCTCTACAATCTGCTCAAGCCCCTTTGCTTCTGCGTGAATCTTCATGTGGGCCCGGCTTTTATAGGCTGCGGCCCTGCGCTGGTGTAGCTTTGCATGGGTTTCCCTGGGGTTATCCGTGTTGAGAAAGGGAGGCAAGGGCCCTGTCTCCTGACATATCCGCTTCCATGCCGTTTCTACAGACACGTCCAGATAGATGATGAGCAGATCTGCGGCTTCCACCAAAGCCATAGCATCCGCATTATCAATGATACCTCCACCTGCGGCAATAACCTTAAACGAGCTTGGTTCATGCTGCGGGTGAATAAGGCTTTTCAAGGCCTCGGCTTCAGCCTTCCTGAAACGTTCCGGGGATTGGGTATACAAGTTTCGGGGACTGGTCCCGTTCTGGCGTTCAATCAGTTCGTCCAAATCAATAAAATCCCTTCCCCCATACTGAGCCAAAACCCGGCCTGTACTGGTCTTGCCACTATGTTTTGGTCCTGTAAGGAGGATGGCCTGTACCTTTGCGGCGGTTCTCATGGACTCTAGCTTACCGAAATGAGTACTATAAAACTAGTACTATGGCTGGATTATGGATATTAGGACTTGTATTGCTTATTGCCGCATTGCCGGTTTTACTGGTTTATCTCTGGTTCCGCTTTCGTAGATTTCCCATACCTGCGTTTTGGTTTCTTTTGTCCCTGCTGGCAGGAGCCTTTTCAGTACTCCTTGCCGCCTTGTTGCAAGGGCTCTTTTTCAGGACCGGTAGCTATGCCTCGGGAGGGGTTTCACCAGGTGACGGTCTGGGGACCTCTTTCTTCACGGTATTCATTCGTATTGCATTACCCGAAGAGACTGGACGGATCCTCGCCTTGGGGCTCCTTTTTCGGCTTGCTCGGGCAGGCAAAGGAGTTCCCCTACCTACCCCTTCCAAAGATACCGGGAAGAGCGGTCCTGGGGAGGAGCTTCTGGGTTTTGGCGCCCTCCCTCAAGGGTTTGGTGCGGCTACGGGTCTTGTGGCGGGTCTTGGGTTCGCCCTGATTGAAAACGCGTCCTATGGAGCTTCGGATATTATGCTCGCCTTGCTTCGGGCCTTTACTGCCGCCCCCTTACACGGAGCCTGCGGCGCCCGGATAGGGATGGGGCTTCTTGGGTTTAGGGAAGGGCCTTACCGTGGGTTTTGGCGTTTTCTTTCCGCGGTTATCATTCATGGCATGTACAACCTCATGGTCATTAGTCCAGGAATCCCTCCCATCCTCCCTATCCTGATAGCCTTTTCAGCGCTTTTTACGGCTATGCAGGTTATCCGCAGCTATTATTGACTTGGGGAGCGGGGGTACCTTCAGGGTCTCTTCTGGGAATAGGATTACTCCTCCAAGAGGCAATGTTCTAGCTCAGAGTTGCATGTTTTCGTTTCCGTCTCCCGTTTCACCGACCTTCACCATAGGGCTTTTATAAAATTTAGCTATCTTTATGAGCCTTATTTCTTACTAACGAAGCGAATACGCCAAGTCCGCACAGGACGGCGAAGATGATAAACGCTATTTTCAAGCTGGCCATGAGTTGGACGACATAACCTGGCGATCCAATGGAAAGATCCCGATTAAGACCGACATAATGACCGGTGTCCGCATCGATAGAAAAACGAAGAAGAGCAGACCAAGCGCCGAGATGCCCATGCCGACAGAAGCAAGCACCGCCGGCGGGTGCTTGTCCGATAACGCGGCGGCAACAGGCGAGAGCACGGCCATTAAAACAGGCTGGGCCAGTAAAATAAGACCCGATACGGCCGCGTCCAGGTTCAGTAGCGCCTGCAAATAAAGGGACAACACAAAGCTCAACGCGGAGGGTGCGATGTAATCATAACGATTGCCAAGGTGCTCTTTGTTTGGTTGACTTTGTTTTCCATATTGATAGCCTCCATGTGTTTTGCCCTTAGGCTGCGCGTCCTTAACGGCGCTCGTAAGACCGATACTATATCCGAATTATTCTTTCTTCGTTGCCTTTACCGCGTTATTTGACATTGCTATGAGCCGTTGAATGATAGAATCTTTTTCCGCTTCATTCATACCTTTGGAAATGATACCCGTCCAGTTTTTAAGTATGATTGGCTGTATTCCTATACCTTTTTTCGTCAGTCTGATAGTATACGCCCTTTTGTCACTCCGTTTTTTTTCTCTTTCGATATAACCTTTGTTTTCAAGGTTTTTCATTGCCCTGGTGGTAAGCGCATTGTCGATGATGAGCATATCGGACAATTGTTTTTGATTGACCCCATCATGTTCGGCGGCCAGGTTGACCAGATAGATATATTCCGAGGAATTTAATCCGTAGGACTTGAGTTCCCTGTTGAGGTAAATCTGCGATTGTCTGTGAAGAATAGAAATCCATTTCCCAATGCTTTTTTCCTGATTTTTCATAAAGTTTACCTCATTACTTGACATATCAAGTAACCTAACACCGTAATGACTAATACGCCGTTCACAATCCGGTGGCACTTCAGCGGTACATGTAAAATTGCCGGTTCAGGAGTACGTGCACGCCTGCAATGATTTGGCTTAGTGAGCCATACAATGCTTTTTGGAGAATCCTTTACAAAAACACTTTTTTAATATGCCGTTCAAGTAGATTTTCGGTTATATTTTGGGCGACGATTTTTTCGTTATCGTATCGTCGATGGCTTTGTAATAGCGGTCGCCCATTTCGGCGGCAATTCAGGTTATACGCGGGGTTTGACTGCACATGGCGCAGAGTTTCTGCATAGCGTTTTTCATCTAAGGTTTAGAGGCCGCCCCCTCTCACCGGGTATTTTATATATCCGGCGGGCAAAAAAAGTGCATTTCCAGTAAAAAAGTATACAAATTTTCAAAAAATAATTGATTGTTATATCAGGCGAACCAGGGTAAACTGAAACAATTGTGGAGGAACTATGAGCCAGGCTCTGGTCGAAATACGTAATATCAGCAAGAAATTTCCCGGCGTGGCCGCTTTGCAGGATGTTTCTTTTACCATCAACGAAGGGGAGATTCACGCCCTTATCGGGGAAAACGGCGCGGGGAAATCCACCATGATCAAGATACTTTCGGGGCTTTACAGGCCCGAAGCCGGCGGGGAAATTGTCTTTGCCGGGGAGCCTTTAAGGGAGTATTCCGCGCTGGAATCGCTTCACCGGGGGATCGTGGTTATTTACCAGGACTTTTCGCTTTTTGCGAATTTGTCCGTGCTGGAAAATATCGCCCTTGGCCCCTATGTCAAGGACGGGAAGCGTATGGTGGACTGGAAGGCTATGAGGGAAATAGCCGAAACCACTCTGGAAAAATTGCGGATACAGCTTAACCTTGACGCCCCGGTAGGTTCCCTGTCCGTGGCGAAACAGCAGTTGGTCGCTATCGCCTGCGCCCTGGCGAACAAGGCCCGGCTTTTGGTTCTGGACGAACCTACCTCGGCGCTTTCCAGGGGTGAGGTGTTGAAGCTCTTTGAGGTTATGCGTTCTCTGAAAAATGACGGTATATCCCTGCTCTTTATCAGCCACAAGATCGACGAGCTTTTTGCCGTTTCCGACCGTTTTACCGTGTTTCGGGACGGGAAATGTATGGGTACTTTTGATGAGGAAGAACTGGACGATGATCGTCTTATCTCCCTTATGGTCGGGCGGAAAATCGAATACAAGATCTTTGAAAAAAACAAACGGGACAACGTGATCATGGAAGTGAGGAATCTTTCCAGGGCGGGCCAGTTCAGGGATATTAGTTTTACGCTCAACCGTGGGGAGATACTCGGAATTACCGGGCTTGTCGGCGCGGGCCGGACCGAAGTCGCCCAGGCCATATTCGGCCTTAATTCTTTCGATTCCGGGGAGATACTTCTGGAGGGGAAACCGTTCAGGATACAAAAACCCAACGAAGCGGTGGAAAAGGGCATTGCCTATGTGCCGGAAAACCGCCTGCAGGAGGGCCTGGTGCTGGGAAAATCCATCAAGGACAACCTGGTCATTACCGTGCTGAAATCAATTTCCAACCGGGTGGGCCTGGTGGATACCGCGAAAAAATCGAAACTTACCGCCGAATGGATGGAAAAACTCAATATCAAGCCGGCTATGCCTGATTTACCCGCATCCAAGCTGTCCGGGGGCAACCAGCAGCGGGTAGTGCTTTCCAAATGGCTTGCCACCGATCCAAAAATACTGATTGTGGATGAACCCACCAACGGTATTGACGTGGGGGCAAAAACCGAGATTCACCAGATTCTGCGGAACCTCGCGGAGGCGGGGATCGCGGTGATCGTCATATCGTCGGAACTGCCGGAGATCCTCGCCATTGCCGACCGGGTTATCATCATGCGCCGGGGTAGGATAAGCGCCGAAAAATTTTGCGAAGGCCTCAACCAGGAAGATATTCTAAGCAAGGCCATATAAGGAACAGGTATGAAAATCAACATAGTGAAGATGAACGTATCGAAGATACGAGAACTGCCGATTCTGCTGGTGCTGCTGGGAATTGCAATCGTCATTACCGTCGTGAACCCGTCTTTCGCCACCCTTGAAAATTTCCTCGATCTGTTAAAGGGAAACCTGACGCTGGCCATCATGTCGCTGGGAATGCTCCTGGTGATTCTGACCGGGGGAATCGATGTCTCGGTGGCCTCCGTCATCACCGCCGTTACGGTTATCACCGGCTTTTTTCTGATCCATGTCAGTTCCAATATTTTTCTGGCCCTCATTGCCGCCTGTCTTGCCGGAACCGCGCTGGGCTTTATCAACGGCTGTTTTATTTCCCGGCTTAAAATTCCTCCGATTGTGGCGACCCTGGGAACCATGAGCATTATTCTGGGCATTGTCCTGTATAAAACCAACGGCAACTGGATCACCGGCATCCCCGCCGATTTTATCAATGTTGGACGGATCACCGTGTTCAACATTACCTTGAAAAGCGGCCGGGTCATCGGCTTTCCGATACAGGGCTTTATCCTGATCCCGGCTGTTATCCTTACCTGGTTCATTCTTAAAAAAACCGTTATAGGCAGGGGCATTTACGCCATCGGGGGCAATCTTGAATCAGCCGAGCGCATGGGGTTCAAGTCCGCCCGGATTTTGACTTTTGTATACAGCTACGAGGGCTTTCTCATCGGGCTTGCCGCGGTGTCCCATACGTCCATCATGCGGCAGGTTGATCCCAACGCCTTCCTCGGCTTTGAGATGCAGGTGATCGCCGCGGTGGTGCTGGGAGGAGCCAGCACTTTGGGGGGAACGGGCAGCGTCCTGGGGACCCTGTTGGGGGTGGCTATATTCTGCGTAATCAATAACGGGCTTATTTTGATGAAGATCCCCACGTTCTGGCAGAAAATCGTGGTGGGGATCATCATCGTCGGGTCCATCGCCATTGATATGGCGCAAAAACAGAAGGCCGAACGGAGGCAGATCCGGGTTGATGTGGAGCAGGTATGAAACAGTTTATACAACAGCGGTTAAAAACCAACGAGGGGATACTCTTTGTCATTTTTCTTGCGGCTTTTGTCCTTATGTCGATCCTCTCTCCGGGGCGCTTCTTAAGCAAGGGAAATCTCCAGTCCATGGCGTACCAACTGCCGGAATTCGGCATTCTGGCCCTTTCCATGATGCTGGTCATTGTTTCCGGGGGAATCAACCTTTCCCTGACCTATATGGCGACCCTGTCCATGATCATTGGCGGCATGGTTATGGCGGCGATTACCGCGGGCGGAGGCCCCTCCGCCGGGGCGTTGCTTGCCGGGATTGGACTTATGATCCTTATCGCCCTTCTCTGCGGCGCGCTGAACGGGTACGTTGTGGTGTACTTGGGCGTAACCCCCATGATCGCCACCCTGGGGACTTCCACGCTTTTTGAGGGGATCAGCCTCAACGTAACCAGGGGAGGGGCCATATCGGGGTTCCCCGCGGAATTTTTGGAGATAGGCAACGGAAGTTTCCTGGGCATACCCATTCCCATGCTTGTTTTTATCGCCGTCATTATCGCGATGCACCTTTTCCTTGAACGGAGCGGCTTCGGCAGCGCGGTCTATATGACCGGAAGCAACCCCAAGGTTGCCCGCTACTCGGGGATAAATGTCAAGGGGGTGCTTTTTTGGGTATATGTATCGGCGGGTTTCCTCGCGGCGGTGGCGGGAATTCTTATGGCGTCCCGGTATAATTCCGCCAAGGAATCCTACGGTTCATCCTATCTGCTGCAATCCGTCGCCGCTTCGGTTCTGGGCGGGACCGGCATCAACGGCGGGGAGGGGAAGATCGCCGGGACCATCATCGCGGTGATGATCATACAGGTTATTTCCAGCGGCCTTAATATTTTCGGGATCAACCGCTACCTGACCAATATTGTTATGGGGGGTATTTTGCTCCTGGTACTGACGATCAAATTTTTTACAACCAGGTTTTCAAAGTAAAACCTGGTTTTTCAGGTATTCATCCAAAAGTAGTTTTGGATAATTTTTATAGGAGAATTATATGAAAAAAATTCTTTCTCTTGTCGTGCTTGCCCTGGTATGTATGGGCATGGTTTGGGCCAAAGGCGGTTCGGATGCGGCGGCGCAAAAATCAGGAACGCCGACCATAGTGGTTATGCCTAAGCTGGTCGGAATTCCCTACTTTAACGCCTCGGAAACCGGAGCTGTCAAGGCGGGAAAAGACCTGGGAATCAACGTGATCTACACCGGCCCCACCACCGCGGATGCGGCGGAACAGGTCAGGATGCTGGAGGACTATATCAGCCGGGGCGTTGACGCCATCTGCGTGGCCCCCAACGACGCGGCCGCCCTTACCCCGGTTCTCAGGCGGGCAAAGCAGGCGGGTATCAAAGTCCTGGACTGGGACACCTCCGCAGATCCCTCGGTGGTGGATCTTTCGGTACACCAGATTGACGACCAGGAGTTCGGCGAGCACATCTGGGACCTCCTGGTCCAGGGAATGGGCGATTCCGGAGACTATGCCATTCTTACCGGCGGCCTTTCCGCGGCCAACCTCAACGCCTGGCTGGATTACGGCCTGGCCTATGCCAAGACGAAGTACTCCAGCCTGAATCTGGTTGCCGATCGGATTCCCACGGATGAAAAACAGCAGGTGGCCTACCAGAAGACCCTGGACCTTATCACCGCATATCCTAACCTGAAAGGTGTTATCGGCGTCAGCACGCCTACCCCCATCGGGGCGGCCCAGGCGGTTCAGGAAAAGGGACTGACCGGCAAGATCACCGTCGTCGGCAGCGCCATGCCCACCGATTCCGGCCCCTACCTTGAGGACGGTTCCCTCACCGCTTCCACCCTCTGGGATCCCGCCAAGCTGGGTTACCTTACCGTGGTTCTGGCTAATAACCTGCTCAAAGGCCAAACGCCAACCAATGGGCAGGATATCCCCAATGTGGGAAAGATCACCGTTAAGGCGGACGGGAAGACCGTCGTCATGGGGCCTCCCTCGGACTTCCTGAAGAGCAATTACAAACAGTTCCCGTTCTAAACGAACATGTCCGCAATTAACCGGAATTGCGGACCCCGTTAATTGAAAACAGGGCGTCTGGATGTCTCAAACTTCGGATGCCGTTCTAATTGTATGAAAAAACGTATCATGGCGGAGGATAATTTCTTCGCCTATTTTGACGAACCCAGGGATGTGGCGGCTCCCCTTTACGTAACCACCATAGGGAAAGTGTCCGTGGGGCCCGGTGAAACATATCCATACCAGCGGGAGGATCACCCCGAAAACCATTCCTTTTCCACGTGGGAACCGGGCCGGGTACTGGACGAATTTCAGTTTCTCTATATTACCGGTGGCGGCGGCCGACTGCGTTCTTTCGAGGGCGAATTTGTCCTCCGTCCGGGGAGTCTTGCTGTTCTGGTTCCTGGGGAAAAACACCGCTATGCCCCTGACCCGGAGACCGGCTGGACCGAATACTGGATCGGCTTTACCGGCGATATTCCGGTACGCTGGATCGAACAGGGCGCGCTGGAAAAAACTATTATGGTACATCCTATCCGTAACCAGCGGGAAATGCTTGTGCCCTTTGAGGAAGCTCTGGGGTTTGCCCGGAATGGAAACTACGCTTTGGAACCCCTGACGGCTTCTTGCGTTATGCGTATCTTTGCCTACATACTGGAAGACCGATATGCACGGTTAACCCGGAATAGTTACGATATAATTGAGCAGGCCAAGAGTATATTTGAAAAAAATGTGTATCATCCGATAGACATGGAGGGACTTACAAAAATGCTCGGCATCAGCTACCAGTTGTTTTTGGATCAGTTTAGGGAGAAGACGAGGCTGACCCCTTACCAGTATTTTTTGCAGTTGAAGATCAACAAAGCGAAAGAACTGCTGCGGGAAGGAACGTTAAGTATCAAGGAAATTTCCTACAAGCTTTCCTTCAACAGCCCGTATTATTTTTCGCGGCTTTTTAAGCGAAAAACCGGCGTTTCCCCTTCGCAGTGGAGCAACACCACAAGTCCCAAGGACCTTGACCTCTGGGAACAGTGAACTGCCCCGTCTTTCAGGGATATAGCGTCCTTACAATCACTTCGGCGGCGCGGCCGTTGGCAATAGCGCGGACCACGAGACTGGCGCCATGCTGAAACTGAATATGTGGAACACATGGTCGTCCCTAACCTGATGGCGAAATTTCGGGAACTGGACTTTACCTTTACCATGCTTTTGGCGAATTTTTTGCAATTTGGTTGACATCTTCGATATGCTGTGCTATGTTTTATTATAATATCCACACGGCGGGGTGTTGAAAAAATGGAGGAAATTTCTTGGTACCTGTATGGAGATATCCACTGCAAGTAAAAAGTATCCCTGGTTTGGTGAATTATCTTTCCCCCAGGAGAGCAAGGGTATTTTTTCTGTGGAGAAAAGTTTTCTGTCTACAGAAAAAATACCTCAGGAGATACCTCATGCCTTCTAATGCCGATTTGGTTTCATCTAAACAAGGGCGAATGGTTGCAAGGGGTGAAAAACCGCTTGCCTTACATCCCAGCCCGCGCCTGGGGCGTCTCCAGGAGGAACCTGCTATCTCAGCATCGCTGCTTAGGGTTTTTGAGACCGCCTCTACCAAGATTCAGAATTTCAAGCGAGACAAGGCAGAAGCCGGCGTGCAAAAGAGCGCCGGGAAATTCCTAATACCCCCCCCCCCCTACTACCCCATGTTCAGCCGTTAAGACCCGCCTCGGGGATTTCCGCTTCCTTTTTTGGGGACGTGCGGGCATTTACTTTCGAGAAAAACCTTATACGCCTACGCGCTTCTCCTGGCCTTTCGGTGTTGGCCGGCCCCGGCTTGTACGCTTCGGATCCCCATGATGACGGGAATTGGGCCGAGGAAAAACTATGGATACCTGTTCCGTTCGTTAGAGCGGAATATATTATTTTTTGGAGGGAGTTATGAAAAAAACTCTTCTGAAGATTTTTCTTACGCTGCTTGCGGGGGTAGGAATCGTTCTTACCAGCTGCGAACAGCCTCAATTTTCCAGTGAGGTATATCCTACGACTTCATTGGAAAAGCCGGTCGTGTCGGCCCAGTCCTGGAATGGGGCCGTGGTTCTTTCCTGGACTCCGGTAGCGAATGCGGGATCCTACAAGGTGGTGCGGAAAGATAACGAAACCAATCTGACAAGTGATGTAAGTCCTTTAGGTACTCTTCATGCCGTTGACAAGATGGGTTTTAGCAGCACCCTGAAAGACGGCGGGTCTTATACCTACACGGTGGAAGCAGTTTCGGCGGATGCATCGGATAAGACGCTCCTGGTGAACTCGGTTTCGAATCCGGTAACGGTAAGCGCCACTATCCCTGCCCGAAGCCCGACCATTGTTGCCGCTCCCAGCGCGGATGCGGTTACGGTTGGGCCTTACGTCGATGAGGCTAGTACTCCGGACACGGAATACCTGGAAGTGTACTGGAATGTAGGATCTGATCTGGAGAACAAAAAAGAAGAACTCCTCTATTCCTACAAGGTGGAATATAGCTATGGAGATGGGCAGGTTCTGCCTTTTTCCTATGATAATGAAGACCTTCCCAACTTAGGCCCCTATTCCAAGCATGTAAAGTTTCCCCTGGTGGGAGGCGAGTCCACGGTCAAAATAACCGCCTCTTGGGATAGTGATAACTATTACGCTCCTGCCTCGGTTAGCATACCCTATACCGGCGCCCCCACCTTATTACCCGCGGTAAGCTCCCTTAACGTGGATAGTACCCCTGCAGATGGCAGTCTCACCCTTACCTGGTCGGCAGTTACCGGGGCCACCGGGTATGATGTGTACAAGGCTGAAATTACCTCAGGGGGCCCTAGTGGTAATTCCTTCATCAATAATATCTCTCAGCTTAATGGAGCGACTATTGGGGAGTATGAGACGGTAAGTGCGGATTCCTATCAAAACGGCACTACCGTGTATGTTACGGACTCGGGTTATGACAGTTCCAAGAAATGGCTTTACATTGTCATTGCTAAGAACGAAAGCGCCCGCTCCAGCAAGCCTGCCTTGTATGTACGGGACAAGACGGATTCCTCGATAAACGTTTCCTTCTCGATAAGCCCCGTCAAGGATATTGACGGAAACTGGGTCGTGTCGGTTTTCTGGACCAAGAAGGAAGGGGTAAGCTACAAGCTGTCCCGGGCGCCGGTGGAGGTGGATTCTTCTTCCCCGTCGATGGTAACCAAGGTCGGTACGTATGTCGAGATTGCCCAGGATAATCTCACGGATAACGGCAAAGAGGTTATCTACCTGGACCAGGACTTACCCGTAGCCCAATCCTACCGGTACCTGCTGGTGGGCACTAAAGACGGCAATACCAAGAAGGTTACTCAGGACCTCACCGCTAGTCCGTTTACCAAGGTTATTAACGTACCCTTCTTAACCGCGGTTATATCACACCCCACGAAGCTTTACCACTTCCGGATTACCCCTGTCAAACCGCTTAATTATGAAGATCTGACCTACGAGATTTATGCGGCCTCAGTGTATCAAGGCGGTGTTACTTCAGGGTGGGTGCTCGTTCAGGGCAACATTACCTCTACCGATCCTTTCGACTGGCCAGCCCCCGACACCCGGCTTGGTTATGTGTTCAGTCAGGTTACCAAATCTGGAACGACAACCTTGGTGAACCAGACGAATTCTGGTATTACTGGACCGGTCTATCCGAAGACTACCTCCTTGTCCGGGTTTACCTTCAATGTAGGGGGTGAAAATGCCACTACTGCAGTTATACAGATTTCTGGTACCTTTGACAGCGGGTATGCAACTAACCCGACATACCAGAGTCTCAACGGCTTAAAGCTGTACCGTGGGGTCGAGAAAGGTTCTAGTACCTTTGACAACTCCGCTCCTGTGGCTACAGTCCAGTTCAATTCCTCTGCTTCGGCTACCACGGTGGCTGGAGTTTCTATACCTGCATATACCTTCTATATCAGTCTGCCCAAGCACCATACCCTTACGGCGGATGGGTCTGAGACTTGGTATTTGGGTACGGAGAATAATCATGGCAATATTACTGGGGTCGCCTATTACTCAATTACGAAGAGCGGTACTAGCATTACGGTAAGTTCCTTCTATAACTACTAATCATCCTTAACCAGCGGGTTCGCCCGCGTGGTTCCAGGCAGGGTCCGCGGTTTCCGCGGACCCTTTGTCTTTATTGGGGCGCAGCAGGGCGGATGGCCGGATTATCCGGGGTCTTCCGGGAGACTGACCGGCAAGATCACCGTCGTCGGCAGCGCCATGCCTACCGATTCCGGCCCCTACCTTGAGGACGGTTCCCTCACCATTTCTACCCTCTGGGATCCCGCCAAGCTGGGTTACCTTACCGTGGTTCTGGCCAACAATCTGCTCAAAGGCCAAACGCCGGCCAACGGGCAGGATATCAACCTTCGCACTGGCGCGCTTGAAGAGGGAATTACCCTCCTCACCGGATCCGCCAAGAATCCTGGGACCCTAGGAATCGGACTGCGTTTTCTAATCCCGCCGCAGGCGTAAAAAACGACTTGCCTTCTTTTTCACTTTGCGATATATATAAGATAACTATGCGTAATCTGTGCTTGCTTGGCACTAACACTTCCTCCTCCTGGGCGGAACCCTGGATTCGCGGGGGTCCCGCAACAAGCAAGTATGGGCCCCGGTTCTCTTTTGTCAAGCCACTAAACGTACTAAATTCATTTTTCTCTCATTCCTTCAGGATACACCCTAGGGCCTATGGTTCATGGGCCTTTTTATATCTTACCAAACCCCAGGGCGGATCGATCCTATGAGTAACGTAAGCGAGGTTTTACACCGCATCCGGGTAAAACACTACCCTAATTACCTGCCCAAGGCAGAAGGCACCTATATCGCCGGGCACAAGATCAAAGTGGACGGGGACAATAGCGATGTGGGGGTCTATTTCGTGTCTGTGGCGGATCCTGCAAAGCAGGTGAAAGTTACGGGCCATCTGGCGGAGAATACCTCCTCCAAGGTCATTGGGGTGATTCCGGCCCTGGACCCCGGGCTGTACAAGCTGGAAATCCATACCCAGTACAGTTCGGGCAGTTTTTTCCTGAAAGAACCCCGAACAGCGGTCTTGCCCACGGAACTGACCGTGGCCCAAGCCTAACTGGTACATAGGCTATGTGGAGCATACACAAGGCCTCTAGTAAGGAGAGCTATGATGGAGCATAAAAAACCATCCTTTGGGATTTTCATCACCATGGTTTGTTTGGGGAGCCTTCTCGTGGCTACCTTTTCATTGTCTTTCTTAGCTATAGTAAATTACCGGGATGCTATCTACAAGCAGGTACAAGCAAAAACCACCGAGCAGGTTGCCCATATACAGGAACGGGTGATTGACCAGTTCAGGGAGTGGTCAAAACTTATATCCTATGTGGCTATTGCCGCTTCCCCTTTCATGGCAGCAGAACCCCCGGATACCCGGACGCTCCAATCCCTCTTTAAGCGCTTTATGGACGCTCAAACTGACATTTGGCATATCTACGGTACTAATAACCTGGTCTGGAATAAACCAGGAGGGTATGTAGTGTATGGGAATGGGGGTATGCCTAATGATACATGGGACAATACAACCCGGAACTGGTTCATCGGGGCTAAACAGAATCCGGGAAAGGTATCCTATGCAGACCCCTATATAGCTGAGAGTAACGGTCAGCTCACCACCGCAATATCTACCAATGTGTATGATGAACAGAGACAGGATGTAGGGGTTGTTTCAGGGAACGTCTCCATCAGTTTCCTTGATGAACTGCTGCGGGAAAGTACCTTCATGTCCGGGCAGGAGATGTTCTTCATTAACCATGAAGGTTTGTTTATTACCCATTCAGACCCGGAGGCGGTCTTACAAAAGGACTTCTTCAAGGAGTCCGGCTTGGAATCATACCGGAATATCATTCTCAACTCCTCCCAGTACTCCTCTCTGGATAAGCAGTGGTTCCTTATTTCCGCGCAGATTCCTGAAGTAAACTGGATTTTCATATCCAAGATTCCACAACAGGCGATCTTTGCGGAGGTTCAACGCCTCCTCTTCCGTATGATCCTTATCAGCAGCATTCTATTTATCCTTACCGCGGGAGTGTCTCTGTTCTGTACCCGCATCATCATAAAACCCTTCAAATATCTCAAAGCCTACTCCGCAAGTATCGCCGGAGGAGACTTCTCCGGCACCGTCCCGGACTATGGAACTGCGGAGGCTTCCGGCCTTTCTACAGGCTTTAACGCCATCAATGAGCATATCTCCGCTCTGATCAAAAATGTTACCAGTTCCTTTCAACGAATACGCGCCAATGGAACCGAGCTTGAACAACTGATCGATCAGTCCTCTGCCGCTGCAACGGAAATCGTATATGCCATTCACGATGTAGACCAGCGCATCAAAGAGGAAGCGGGCATGGTCGGCAAGACCGTTACCCGGATCGATGATGAGATTCTGTCTCTTAACACCCTGCTCCAGAAACAAGCAGCCCAGATAAGCTCCTCCTCTGCTGCCATAGAAGCAATGATTGTCCATAACCAGGACATAGAAGCCCAGATTACCGGCTTAAACGCGCAGATACTCCAGTTAGTGGACAGCTCCAAGACCGAACATAGCCACATTGCCCGGTCTACCAATGCGGTTAACCAGATTGGAGAAGATTCGGCTCATTTGGCCCAGATGAACAAGATCATCGGTACTGTGGCGCATGAGACCAACCTATTGGCGATGAACGCGGCGATTGAAGCGGCTCACGCTGGGGATTCGGGGAAGGGCTTTGCGGTAGTATCCGGGGAGATACGCAAGCTGGCGGAGACCACCGCTGCCCAAGCCAAAGGTTCCAGCGGCGCCTTGACGCAAATCCAGAAACGAATTATGGAGATTACCGCGGCGTCGAGCCGTATAGAAGGGGCCTATAGTCAAACCAATGAGTTGATTCAGAGGAGCCATGATGTAGTGGAAAAGGTGAAGGCCGCTATAGGGGAACAATCGACTCGTTCCGAGCAGGTATTGCAGAGCCTCAAGGAGCTGCAAGGCATAACCGGACAGGTAAAGAATGAAGCGGAACATATCAAAGAGGCAGCGGATCTTTCCCGGCAGATGTCGGGGAAGATGTCAGCGATGAGTGAAGCGATTCAGACGCGGGTGAGCGAGGTGGTGAAGAGTACGGAACTGGTGTTTGCCGCATCTCAACGGGCGCATGGGTCAGTGAAAGAGAACGGGAAGGGTTTAGATGCTCTGGACGAGGCGATTCAGCGTTTCACCGTGCGGAAAGAGTAAATTCCCTCAACCGGTACTAAGCTAAGGCGCAAACCCGCGCTAGCCTATCGCTCAAACCCACTGGCGGGCAAAGCGGCAAAGACTTGAGGCAAGGGGCGCCTCGATAACGTATCACCACTGCCATACAGGGGCGTTAAGCCCCCTGGGGGGCACGCTGACTGATTTTGCTTTACAACTCTGCAGATCTGCTGGTAGTATTAAGTTAAGCCTTGCCAAAGGGGGCGTAAGGTTTTCTTATGTAGGGAGAATCGAAAAGCGGGGACTTTCTTATATCGGTTACTGAGAGGTTTTTCAAAAGGCCGGATTTTGAAAAAGTTCCCTTACCGTTTAATTGTTTAATTAAAGAGAAAACTGATGGATAGGGCGGAATTGACCACGATAAAACTCTGTTACATTGGCGGAGGTTCCCGCAACTGGGCCTGGGTGTTAATGCAGGATTTGGTGTTTGAACAAGAAATTTCAGGCTCTATCGAACTATACGATACCAAGCCGGAAGACGCACAAACCAATGCCATCATCGGCAACGCGCTTTTGTCCCAGCACAATCCGGGACACTGGACCTTTCACGCGAATCCTTCCCTGGAAGAGGCCCTCACCGGAAGCGACGTGGTGTTTGTCTCGATTCTTCCGGGAGATTTTGCGGAAATGGCCGTAGACGTCCATGCCCCTGAAGCCTACGGCATCTACCAGTCCGTGGGGGACACCGCAGGACCCGGAGGGCTCATCCGGGCGCTGCGGACCATTCCCCAGTTTCGGACCATTGCCCAAGCCGTAAAAAAATACGCCCCTGAGGCATGGGTGATTAACTACACCAACCCCATGACCATCTGTACCCGCACCTTGTATAAAGAGTTTCCCCGGATTAAAGCCGCAGGATGCTGTCATGAAGTATTCAACACCCAGAAGCTCCTCGCCGCCGTGCTGGAACTGTCCGGCTGCGCGCCCACAGGCAGTATCAAACGGGAAGAAATCCACACCCGGGTTTTGGGGATCAATCATTTTACCTGGATTGATAAAGCCTCATGGAAAAACATCGACATCTTTCCTTATTACACCCACTTCGTAGACCGCTATGGGGAAACAGGGTTTCGCGGCGCAGAAGCGGCTACCACCTTTGCCGCAGGGAGCGCGTCCGGGGAAGACGCGGCGAGCCATGAAGAAGCGGTCCGGCGCACCTTGTTTTCCAGCGCGGAACGGGTCAAGATGGACCTTTTCCGCCGCTACGGGCTCATTGCCGCAGCCGGGGACCGGCACCTGGCGGAATTTTGCCCTCATTCCTGGTATCTTGCCGATCCTGAACGGGTAGAAACCTGGGGATTCGCTCTGACGCCGGTGTCCTGGCGTATGGCAAACCGGGATACCTTGATAGCCCAGGCAAAGGCCTACCGGGAATGTACGAAAACCATGACGCCGGTTAGCTCCGGGGAAGAGGGGATTAAGATGGTGAAGGCTCTCATGGGCCAGGGGAGCCTCATCAGCAACGTGAACCTGCCCAATCAGGGACAGATGCCGGATATGCCCCGGGATGCGGTGGTAGAAACCAACGCCGCCTTTTCGCGGGATACTATTCAGCCGCTGGTGGGTGGGGAACTCCCCATAGATTTACGGAGTTTGGTGATGCACCATGTATTAGCCCAGGAAGGGATCATCGAAGCGGTGTTTGAGCAGGACCATGAAAAAGCCTTTCGGGTGTTTTCCCAGGATCTGGCGGTACAGACCCTGCCCTTGAAGGACGCCCGGGCGCTTTTTGACCAGATGTGTGCAAAAACGCTCAAGCCCTAATAGGACCACAAGGGGAACGCAGAATGGTGGAGCGGCATAGATTGGTAACGCGGCATAATCCCGTATACTCGACGATTGAAACCTTCGCGCCCCTTTCCGTAGGTAACGGGAGATTTTGCTTTACCGCGGACTTTACCGGATTGCAGACCTTCTTTGATGCCTATAATGCGCCGGACGACGGATTTCCCCTGTGTACCATGGCGGAATGGGGCTGGCATAGTTACCCCAATGCGCCTCAGGATGATTCCCGGCTTCGCCTCACCCCCTTTGATACTTTTGGGAGAGAAGTCGGTTATGGGGTAGATGAAACCGGGCAGGAGGAGCTTTTTCGCAGCCTCCGGCAGAACGCCCATAAGTTTCATCTGGGGATAATCGGTTTTACCCTTGAGGGGAAGCCCCTTAGCTTGGAAACCTGCAAGGCTCGGAAACAGACCCTCCATCTCTGGGAAGGATGCCTATGTTCGGAATGGACGGTGGCGGGCGCGCGGGTATTCACGGAAACCTTTGTCCATCCCGGGGAAGATACCCTGTATGTGCGGGTTTGCTCGCCCCTTATAGCGGCGGGGAACCTTCAGGTGTCTTTGCGTTTCCCCTACGGCAGTCATAAAAAATCAGGCGCTGATTTTACGGCGGCTTCACGGCATAAGACCGAGCTTGCCCATAAAACCTGCGGGCATATACAGCTTGAACGAATGATGGACCGTACCCGGTACCGGGTTACGGTAGGGTTTACCGGTATAGCCCTGGATACCTTGCCTGATACGGGCTTGCTTCCTGCCCATACCCTCATCCTGGGTGGAAAGGCCTGCGGGACCGACACCGGGGAACTGGCTTTCCGTTTTGAGCCCCTCCACATACCGGTACTGGATCCAGAAAACTCCCTGGAAGCGGAAGTGGAACCAGACCCCCCATCCTTTACCCAAGCCCGGGAGTCCTGCCGCAGGTTCTGGGAAACCTACTGGATGAGCGGCGGGGTTATGGATTTTTCAGGTTCCGCCGATGTCCGTGCCGGGGACTTGGAAAAGCGGCTGGTTCTTTCCCAGTATCTTACGGCGATTCAAAGCCGGGGAAGCCTCCCCCCGGCGGAAACCGGACTGAGCTGCAACAGTTGGTACGGCAAGTTCCATCTGGAGATGCACTTTTGGCATTCCGCCCATTTTGCCCTGTGGGGCAGAGTCGAGGTTCTTAAGAAAAGCCTGGCCTACTACCAAAAAATACTCCCCCGTGCTCGCAGTATTGCCGCGTCCCAGGGCTACCGGGGAGCGCGCTGGCCCAAGATGTGCGATCCCAGGGGGTACAATACCCCTTCATCCATTGCCGTGCTGTTACTATGGCAGCAGCCGCACCCGATTATGCTGGCGGAACTCTGCTACCGCGCGGCGCCGGAGGAGGATTTCTTACGGGAATACCGGGACGTCATCGTAGAAACCGCGGAATTTATGGCAAGTTTTGTACATTGGACCGATTGCGGCGGGGTCTTGGGAGCGCCTTACATTCCTGCCCAAGAGCGGCACGATCCCAAAACCGTCCTCAATGCCCCCTATGAGCTTGAGTATTTCCGCTGGGGTTTGCGGCAGGCGGATATGTGGCTTGCCCGGCTGGGAGAAGCGCCCCGCTTTGGGAATACCGCGGAGCAGCTCGCCCTGCCGCCCCAAAAAGACGGCTGCTATACGGCTCATAAAAACTGCCCGGACACGTTCAGCGCCATGCCCTTTTACACCGACCATCCTTCCATGCTTGCCATGTACGGGGTGCTCAAAAGCGAAAAAATCGACCCTGTCCGGATGTCCGCCACCCTGGATCAGGTACTTGCGGTATGGGATTGGCAGTCCCTTTGGGGCTGGGACTTCCCCATGATGGCTATGACCGCGTACCGTTTGGGACGACTTGAGGATGCCATAGACCTTTTGCTGCGGGACAGTCCCAAAAACACCTATCTGCCCAACGGGCATAACCGGCAGACCGGCAGTAACGACCTGCCTCTGTACCTGCCTGGAAACGGAGGATTGCTCCTTGCCGCGGCGATGATGGCTGCGGATCCCCAGGGCTTTCCTCCGGGTTTTACCGTGCAAAGTGAGGGACTTCATGCATATTTCTGATATACAAATTCGGGACCCATTCGTGGTACAGGAAAAAGGGCGGTATTACTTCTTCGGTTCTACGGATAAAGACATCTGGAAAGGACCGGGGACCGGCTTCGACGGGTATGTAAGTTCCGTTGAGGGGAGTTTAACCGATTTTGAGGGGCCCTTTCCGGTTTTTCGGCCCTCTGATGATTTTTGGTCGGTAACGAATTTTTGGGCCCCTGAGGTACACCCGTACCAGGGGGCGTGGTATATGTTCGCCACCTTCAAATCCCGGCAAGGAAGACGGGGGACCGCCATACTGAAAAGTACCGGGGGCATTTTGGGGCCTTACACTCCCTGGAGTTGTTCCGCATTGAGTGTTTCGGGGCCGGTAACTCCAGGGGATTGGGACTGTTTGGACGGCACGTTTTTCATGGAAAAGGGAATCCCCTATCTGGTGTTTTGCCACGAATGGCAGCAGGTGGGGGACGGCGAAATCTGCGCCCTCCCTTTAACGAGGGACTTGCGCCGCGCCGCAGGCGCGGCGGTCCTGCTGTTTCATGCCAGTGAAGCTCCTTGGGTCTATGAACTAGCAGGGCGTGCGCCGGGATCCTACGTTACCGACGGACCCTTTATGCACCCTACCCAAGGAGGTGGTTTACTTATGCTGTGGTCGTCCTTTGGTAAAGCAGGGAACTATTGTGTTGGGGTAGCCCGGTCGGAAAGCGGGACCCTCGCCGGGCCGTGGGTACAGGAGCGGGAGCCCTTATACCAGGGGGACGGCGGGCATGGGATGCTGTTCCGCAGTATCGAAGGAACCCTGTACTTGGCGATCCACACGCCGAACCAGACCCCTTTTGAGCGTACCCGCTTTATAGCAGTGCGAGAAGCCCCGGATAGTATAAGCCGTGAGGAGGAAGTATGAATACCAGAACGGGTATCCTTATCAAAGAGCAGGTATCGTCTTACCTGTTCCTCGTACCGTGGCTTTTGGGTTTTTTTGTCCTTACCCTGTACCCCATGATCTATTCGTTTTATCTTGCTTTTACGGAGTACACGATTTTGCAGCCCCCCAAATGGGTGGGCTTACGGAACCTGTTCATCATGTTTGTAGGAAACGCCGAGTATCCCCGGGACGAGCGGTTTCTCAATTCGCTTTTTGTAACCCTGCGGTTTGTGTTTATTTCCGTGCCCTTGAAGCTCGCTTTTGCCTTGGCAGTGGCCATGTTGATGAACCAGAAGCTCCGCCTTATTCCATTCTACCGGACCATCTATTACATCCCCACCCTCTTGGGAGGTTCGGTGGCCATCGCGGTGCTGTGGCGCCGGCTCTTTGCGGGGGACGGCGCCATCAATACCCTCATCAAGATGCTCAGCAAGGGCGCCATAAACCCTCCCTCTTGGATTTCCAGTCCCATTTTCGCCATCTACACCCTGATACTCCTCGCGGTGTGGCAGTTTGGTTCGCCGATGATCATTTTTCTGGCCGGGCTCAAGCAGATACCCCAGGAATACTACGAAGCCGCCAGCGTGGACGGCGCGGGGAAGGTCAAGCAGTTTTTTGCCATCACCCTGCCCAGCCTTTCACCCATTATTTTCTTCAATCTGGTGATGCAGATGATCAGCGCCTTCCAATCCTTTACCCAGGCGTATATCATCTCAGGAGGTAACGGCGGCCCGGTGGACTCCACCATGTTCTACAGTCTGTACCTGTATTTGCGGGGCTTTGCCCATTCCCAGATGGGATACGCCGCGGCTATGGCCTGGGTGTTGCTCCTCATCATCGCGGTCTTGACGGTCTTGACCTTTAGGGGATCCAATTCCCTGGTAAGCTACGGAGGGGGAGAATGAACAAGCAGACCGGCCAAGCGCTCAGATCCGGTATTTCAAATCTTATCATTATCGCGCTTGGTTTTGCCATGCTCTATCCGGTGATCTGGCTCATTATGGCTTCGTTTAAGGAAGGTTCCCAGATATTCAGCGATCCCAGTCTGCTGCCCAAGACCTGGACCTGGCAAAACTATCGCAATGGCTGGGAGGGTATCGGTATTGTTCCCTTTAGTACCTTCTTTGTCAATTCGTTTATCATTTGCAGCCTCTGCATCGGGGCAAATGCCATCTTCTGTTCCCTCACCGCCTATGCCTTTGCCCGGCTGCGCTTTAAGGGGCGGAATTTCTGGTTCGCCCTGATGATCCTGACCATGATGCTGCCCGGACACGTAACCACCATTCCTCGGTACATCATCTTCCGTTCCTTTGGCTGGATCGATACGTTTCTGCCCTTTATCATCCCCAAGCTCTTTGCTACGGATGCTTTTTTTGTGTTTCTCCTGGTGCAGTTCATCCGCAGCCTGCCTAAGGATATGGATGAATCCGCCCGGATTGACGGCTGCGGCAAGCTCGGCATTTACCTCAGGATTATCGTACCCTTGAGCGTGCCCGCCCTTATTACCACCGTGCTCTTTACCTTCCTGTGGACTTGGGATGACTTCTTCAACCAGATGCTCTATCTCAATTCACCGGAAAAATACACCGTGCCTATGGGCTTACGGCTCTTTTTGGATTCTTCCGGGGTCTCTTCCTGGGGGTCCATGTTCGCCATGTCGGTTTTGTCTCTGATTCCCTGCTTTATTCTGTTCTTCTCGCTCCAGAAGTATTTTGTCCAGGGAGTCGCTACAACGGGTATCAAAGGGTAAAACCCTTTAGGATATTTTAGGAGGTAAACATGAAAAAAGGCATGTTTGTTTTGG
>JAITJS010000040.1 GCA_031278815.1 Treponema sp. | reverse complement strand
TTTTAATTTTGGCGGCCTTCGCGGCTCTGGTTGCCGGATGCCCCCAGCCTACAGACGACCCGGATCCGAAGGATTCCTCCCCAACCTTGACCATAAAAAATGAGTCCTCCTATGATCTGACGCAGGTGCTATGGTCTGGTATAGCCTTTGCCTCTCCTGATTCCTCAGATCTATTGAAAACCACCTCGGCAACCAAAACCGTGCAGGATCAAACTACCGTTATATTACCTTAACCCGTAAGGATATAGGCATTGTCTGTAGAACCGATGAATTGATAACCATCCCACGGGACGGGCCCTTCATCTTTACCAATAACACCGTAGTAGTAGAAAGCGGTAACGATAGTAATAAAAACCCTCTGTCGCTCATTAACTTTATCTCAAATATCGTCGTCGAATCAAACGGCAGAACCGTCCCCAAACAAGATACGGTTACGCTGGGAGAAACGGTTCTTAACGGTACTAAGGAAATGGCCTTCACCCTCAAAAATACCGGTGTGGGGAAACTGATCTTAAACGGCAATGACCCGGTAAAAATAGGCGGGGAAGGGTTAGAAGATGCCTTTGCGATAGTCCAGCCCTCCAGTTCAGAGATCCCTTCAGGAAGTTCGTTACTCTTTACGGTTAGATTCACTCCCAAAACCGTGAAACCCTACACCGCTACGGTACGGATTAGTTCAAACGATCCTTCAGGAGATTACACCTTTACCCTCTCCGGGGAGGGGGTTTCCCCCAAACAGATCATCTCACCGATGATGCGGAAAGTTCCTTTACGGTTATCCAACAGCCGGGAAGCACTCCCATTGCCCCGGGGGGCGCCCCGGAAACCTTTACGGTCCGGTTTAATCCCGCCACAACTGGAACGAAAACCGCCAAGGTAACAATCATCTCCAATAGCGGCGGAGGGCAGGGGGAATTTATCTTTACCCTAACCGGGACGGCAACCCAGGCAAGCAGTGAATCCCGTTTAAGCAGCCTTACCTTTACCAAAGGAAAACTGGATCAGCAGTTTCATGCGGACATCACCAGTTATACCTTGAAAGTTGATGCATCGGAAACCATTATTAAGGTAACGCCAGCCGCGCTTAATGCCAATATCACGAGCGTAACCGTAAACGGGAAAGCGCAAAGCTCAGGGGTCGCCTCAGAGGATATCATCATTGCTGCTACGCCTACGATTACCATTGTGGTAACAGCGGAAAATGAAGCCGTAACTTCTACCTACACCATTACCCTACAGCCGGTAGTCAATTATTCCAGCGCTGCCCTTTCCCAATTCTGGATTTCCAACATGGCGGGAGATGATGTGGAAGACGTGGTCGCCTTTATCAACAGCGGCGATAGTCTTGGGTGGCTGTTATTGCCGGATACTACCCGGCTCAAATTCAAGCCAGTCTTGGTAAACAGCAATGCCACAATAAAACTGAATGGCACGGCCATTGCCCATAATACCTATACCGGCGGGTACAACCTCACGCCGGGATCGGCGATAACCACCTTCATGTTCACGATACTATCCGAAGATGGCGAAAACGAGCGGACTTTCGACGTACCGTGCCGTTACTATGGAACCAAATGGGAAAAGGTTGGGGATTTGCCTATAGGCGGCACATCGGGTTTGTCTTACTACCCGGAAGAACATACGGTGGTAGTGCATAACAATCAATTCATTCAGACCAATGGCAACGAGGTATTTGCTTCCGCCAATGGAACAAGCTGGTCAAAGACATTTACCTTCCCTGATACTTATAGATCATTACCGGCATAGTTCGGTGGTATACAACAATACGATTTATAATATCGGCGGCGCAAAAGAGAATGGTCAAGATACATGGGATACCGCCAACATCGTCTCTTACTCCACCAACGGCACTATTTTTACCGTAGCTTCCTCAGTCTCAGGGCTTACCGGCGGGGTTCAGAACCATGTCAGCGTGGTCTTTAACGGTGCTATCTATACGCTGGGCGGTATGACGCAGACAGCATTTCAGACAAACGCGGTCTGGAGATCAACCAACGGTACTACTTGGACCAAACAGACAAATCCTTCATGGGGCGCCCGGGCGGGACATACCGGCGTGGTGTATAACGATAAATTATATGTCATGGGCGGTTGCTACAACGACGGTTCTTCCGAATACCGGGACGTGTGGAGTTCCACCAACGGCACGGTATGGACCCAGGAAACCGCGTCCGCCGAATGGACCGGACGGAACGATCATACGGTAAACGCCAACAGCAAGGGTATGTGGCTCTTCGGCGGCAACGATGGCTATTTTAAGAAAGACCTGTGGTTTTCCCGGGACGGCAAGACCTGGACCAAGGCGCTGGACGCCCCCTTTGCGGAACGGGCTACCCACGCAACGGTGGTACGGGACGGCTATTTGTACGTGTTTGGCGGAATCAATGGCACTTGGGAGAATCCCAATTACTTAACCGATATATGGCGCACGTATATCGGGGAATAGAAGCCTCAAAGGGAGTCAAGAGCTCCCGGACTCAAGGTTCCTGCCCGCCTTGGGTAGGGGTTGCCAACATTTAATCGGGGACATGCTCCGATGACGGCATTATCTGGACAAGTACAACCATAAGTACGAACTTGGGCCACTGGCAAGGGGTACCTTCCAATAGGGAGGTAGATCCCTCCGGTACCCTGAAGAAAAAACCGGGGAAGCGGTGATTCCTATCCACTGACTTAAGGGCTTCGTCTAACCCCAAGCCCTGCTTCGTCTGGGGAAAGCCGCTTTTGATACAAACCTGCTCCCGGTATGCTAGGCAAAGCCTTATTTTTATGCTAAGGATTAGTATATGTTGTTTACCCAAACCTTTATTCCTACCTTACGAGAAGTCCCTGCGGATGCGCTTATCCCCAGCCATCGCCTCATGGTGCGTTCCGGGATGATCCGAAAACTGGCCAACGGGCTTTTTGCCTACCTCCCCCTGGGACTGCGGGCCTTCCGTAACGTAGAAGCCCTGGTACGGGAAGAAATGAACGCCATCGGCGCCTTGGAGATAAAGCCTCCCGTGGTGGTCCCGGGAGAACTCTGGAAGGAATCAGGCCGCTGGGACACCATGGGGGATGCCATGCTCCGGGTGAAAAACCGGCTGGACGGGGACTTGGTGCTATCCCCTACCGCAGAAGAAGCGGTTACCAGCCTTGTTCGGGATGCCTTAGCCAGTTACCGCCAGCTTCCCCTGACCCTCTATCAGATCAACACCAAATACCGGGATGAAATCCGGCCCCGCTACGGAGTTATGCGGGGCCGGGAGTTCGTCATGAAAGATGCTTATTCCTATCATACCGATGAGGCAAGCCTGGATGCAACCTATAAAGCTATGGGCGCCGCATACCGGCGGATATTCAAACGTTGCGGCCTTTCGGTGATTCCGGTCCGGGCTGATTCAGGGGCCATGGGCGGGAGGGATTCGGAAGAATTCATGGTGGAGAGCGCGATTGGGGATAATACCCTCATCCTCTGTCGGGATTGCGATTATGCGGCCAACCTGGAAAAGGCCTCCTGCAAGCCGGATGCCCCTGCGCAAACCCAGGCCCCGGCGGTTGCGGCCGTGGAGCCTATCCCCACTCCCGGGATTAAGACCATCGAACAACTGTGCGCCTTTCTCAAAACCGATGCCCAAAAGTTCATCAAGACCTTGATCTACCGGGCACGGAACGTAGCCCTGGACCTTTCCGGGGCTCCTGGAACAGCAGGGCTGGAAAAGCGGCAATCCTCCCCGGAAGCGCCGGCGGTATATCTTGAAGCCTTCTTTGCCGTGGCAATCCGGGGAGACCTGGAGGTAAACGAGGCAAAACTGGCCGCGATCCTCCAGGCTTCGGAAGTATCCCTGGCCGCGGACTCGCAGGCGGCGCGCCTCACCGGAGCCCCGGTAGGGTTTGCAGGACCTGTGGGGCTTAACACCCTTCCCCTGGTGGCGGACTTGACCGTTACCGGGATGCAGGATGGGGTAACCGGGGCCTTGGCAGCGGATACCCACTATGTCCATGTGGTCTATGGCCGGGACTTTGTCCCCTGGCTTACCGGGGATCTGCGGACCGTGGTTTCCGGTAACCCTTGCGCCCTCTGTGGGGGCGAGCTCTATGAAAAGAAGGGCAATGAATTGGGGCATATCTTTAAGCTGGGCGATAAATACACCCGCTCCCTGCAGGTGAGCTATCTGGATGAAAACGGGCAGCCCCAGGTTCCCTTGATGGGCACTTACGGCATCGGCATTGACCGGACCCTGGCCTCGGTGATCGAGGAGCACCACGATGATGAGGGCATCATCTGGCCCATGGCCGTGGCCCCCTATCAGGTGATCATCATTCCTATTACCTACCACGGGTCGGTGAAGGCGGTGGCAGATACCTTGGCCGCGGCTTTGGAACAGAACCGTATTGCCGTGCTTTTGGATGATCGGAACGAACGGCCCGGGGTTAAATTCAAGGATGCGGACCTCATAGGTATTCCCTATCGAGTAGTGGTGGGAGAAAAGAACCTGGCCCGGGATTTCCCTGCAGTGGAAGTGAAACGGCGCGGTGAAGCAAGCCTCCGACTCTTGGAAGTATCCAAGGCCGAGGCGGAACTGAGCCGCTTGGTGTATAGGGAATGAGGCGGTTGAGCATACCTTACATAAAGGTATAGAGCGCTGGCAAAGTCCCGTCAATTCCCGATATACAAGTAAAAAAATGGTTTTTTAGTATTTTTTTATAAAATTAGCCATTAGGGTGTATTATGTTCAGAACGGCCTAGTAAACTGGTAGTACCAGGAGGTTGTTATGAACCGGTATCGCCGGGATACATTAGCCCAGCTCAAAGATAAAAGTTCCCCGCCCAATCTTATAAACCGCAGAGAGATAGAACCTTTGCTATTGAAAGCCTGTGAAGTCTTTAAATCCTATGAATATGCCGTAGGGTGTATTGTTTCGGTCTTAGACAAAACCGGACACTGTATAAATATATCGGATTACACGGATTTGTTTTTCTTTTGCACCCTTTGCAAGAAATATTATGCTGATCCCAACCGGGTATGGGCTGAAGATGAATATCCCTGTACCGCGATGCACCAGGACAGTATGATCCAGGCCGGGCAGCAAAGCGGTCCGTATATCTATGTATGTGATATGGGTTTCATCTATTGTACCAGTATCCTCTCCGTAGGAGGCAGGCTGATAGGATCCCTCATCGCCGGGAGAGTGCTTTTTGTGCAACGCTCCGAGGCTATTGCCCGAATTCAGGCCATAAGTAAGGGGATGATTTCAGCGGATGAAGCTGCGGCCTATCTCACGGACATTCCTGAACGGACCTATGACGAGATAAAAGCTATGACCCAGATGCTCCAGTTCTGTACCGAATACCTGATCAACAGCGCTGAGGATGCTGATGAGCCTATAAAACACATTTTGGAACAAAAGGCCCAGATGTCGCAGCAAATCTCCTCTTTGAAACCCATGAACAAACCCCCGAGCCCACGCCCACCGGTGAATCTCGGGTATCCTTTGGATAAAGAACGGATGCTCCTAGCGGCCCTTCGACGGGGAGACAATGAAACCGGCAGGACTATATTAAAGGAATTATTGGAGCTCATTTCGATTACGAGTCCCGGTAATTTTGAGTTTATCCAGTTACGGGCCATAGAATTGGTGGTCCTTCTTTCCCGGGAGATCCTCACGGCGGACCAGTCCGAAGATAGCAAAGCCCTGGAAACCAATAACCGGTATCTGAAGAAGATCCAGGAAACCCGGACTATTGAAGGGTTGACCGAGACCATGCAGGCAATTATTGAGCGTATGGCCCAGCAGATTTTCACGTTTCAGGGGATCCGCCATGCCTCGGCGCTCCGTAAAGCAGAACGGTTTATATGGGAAAACTATACTCGTAAACTCTGTCTCCAGGAAGTAGCCGATGTCTCAGGGCTTTCAGCCCCCTATTTTAGTACTATTTTTAAGGAAGAAATGGGAGAAAATCTCTCAAGCTATTTAAACCGCCTGCGGGTAGAAAAAGCTTCGGTCTTGTTGACGAAAACCGATCTATCCCTCAATGAAATTGCTTGGACATGCGGATTTGAGGATCAAAGTTGGTTCTCAAAGATATTTAAAAGTTATACCAGGATAAGCCCCCGAAAATACCGGGAACAAGGGGGAGGCGTTATTTTCACTGTTCCTAAGGAGGATATCTACATGGATACCCTATCGCTTTAGGTTGCTGGTAATGCTACTGGTATCGTATAGAAAAATTTAAGATGATTTGGCCCGTTGAAATAAACTACAATACAAGGAGACTGAAGTATTTCAGTATGAATAGTGGGATGGATGCTCTAAAACCTTTCAATACAGTACAGCCTGGAGGATTAGCTTTGCAAGGCGAGATGTGCTTCCCCCGATTCATTGAATGCAACCATGATGAAAGAAAAACAACCTGAGACCAGAACTATCGTTCAAAGCAAGACGGATCCTATCTTGCTTAAGGCTTATAAGATACTAAGGGTATATGCAAAAGCAACTGGCACTATGATCAGTATTCACGATCATAATTATCTACCTATCCCTGAAGTATTCGAGGAAATTGCCGGTGAGAAGAATATCTGTTTGTACTGTTCGGAGTATAAGGTGAAGAATGACCCCCATAAATTTCAGGATCTCACCTTCAATCCTTGTAACGATATACATATCAATGCGATGAAGGAAGCTAACCGTTTTGGCGGTTCCTACATCTATATGTGCGAATTAGGGTTTATGTTTTGGACCAGTCCGATATATGCAGAGGACCGCTTTGTAGGCGCCCTGCTGGGCAGGGGTTTACTTGGTATTGATAGCCAAGAGACCAGCACACAGATGTATCTCATGGGGAATGGAGCAGTTCCTATGTCGATACTCCAGAAGAAACTGGCAGCCTATCCCCGGGGAGATGCAGAAAAAATAAAGGCCCTGGCAGAACTCATGCTTATATTTGCCAAGTCGCTATCAGTAGGGAGTGAAAGTTATTATGAAACCCTGAAACGCCGTTCCGAACAGCAAAGTAGCCTTTCGGCAAAAATCAAGGAACTCAAGTTCAAATACCCTGCAGGATCTCCCGTACCGGGGTATCCTTTGGATAAGGAACGGATGCTTCTGGCAGCCCTTCGACGGGGGGATCACGAAACCGGTAGGAAGATACTGAACGAACTACTGGCGATGCTGCTCTTTTCAAACCCGGATCATTTCAAATACATACAGTTCCGGGCGATTGAACTGGTGGTACTGCTTTCCCGTACGAATATTGTTCCCGGTAATACCGAAAAGGTCATCCTGGAGACGAACAACCATTACTTAAAACGAATTCAAAATGCCCAAAATATTGAAGAACTGACCGACCTACTGCATTTAGTAGTAGAACACCTCGCGGGACAGATCTTCTCTTTTCAGGGAATACGGCATGCCGCGGCGCTCCGCAAGGCTGAACGGTATATTTGGGAACATTATACCCGTAAAATAAGCCTTCAGGAAATTGCCAATGTCTCAGGACTATCGGCGCCGTATTTCAGCACCATCTTTAAAGAAGAAATGGGAGAAAACCTCTCAAGCTACCTCAATCGCCTGCGGATAGAAAAGGCGAGCCGTATGCTGGTGGAAACGGATCTCTCGTTAAGTGAAATCGCGGGGGCCTGCGGCTTTGAGGATCAAAGTTGGTTCTCAAAGATCTTTAAGACCTACATCGGGGTAAGCCCGGGAAAATACCGGGGACAAGGAGGCGATAGATCCCTGGAACTATCGGAAGGCTATCTTGCGGTGAATTACCGCAGGTTAAACCAGGAGTAAATAACGAGCTGCGTTCAAAGCTCGCCTAGGATGAAGCCGGGAGTAGGTCCGCCGGACCTGTTTCCCCGTTTCGAGTTCAATAGCAACAGGACAGGAGAGAAGTATGGTGGATTTATCTAAAATTGCACAGAGTATCCAAGCAGGTAAGGCCCAGGAAACAAGCGCATTGATTACCCAAGCGGTTAACGAAAACTATCCGTTTGAGGATATCCTCAAGCACGGCTTAATTGCGGGTATAGAAAGGGGGGAACAACGGTTCAGAAGAAATAAAATCTGTATCCCCGAAGTGCTGGTGATGGAACGGGCCTTAAACATGGGCATCAAGATCCTCACGCCCTATCTGCGGGCCTGTGAAACTGCAGGAAAAGGTACGGTGGTGATCGGAACGGTGAAAGGGGATATACAGGATACGGAGAAGAACCTGATTTCCGTCATGATGCGGGGTATTGGACTACGGGTCATTGATTTGGGCGCTGCGGTTACTTCGGAACGGTTCATTCAAGCAGCAGAACAGGAAAAGGCCCAGATCATCGCTTGTACTGCCGCTCGTACCACCACCATGCCTCAGATGAAAACCCTGGTACAGGCGGTCAATACCGCAGGCATCCGAAATCAGGTAAAGATCATGGTCAGCGGCGATCCGGTAACCAAACGGTATTGTGAAGTCATCGGAGCCGACCTGTATGCGCCGGATGTGGTAAGTGCAGCGGAAATAGCGCAAGCCCATTGTACTATCTATAATTCGGGAAATTAGACCGACACTGGGGGTGGTAATACGAGGATCCTGCTCGGAGTCTGCTATGGCGGCAGCAGTGCCTAAGGTACCACAGGCTTTATGACCTTAGTTGTCGGCATCGTAACGAGTATACAGCCGGGAAAAGGCCTCATGGTACTGGGTGAGGAGTCCTAATTCTGCTTCGTATCTCCCTGCCCCCAGGGTATCCCTAATACCCTTAAGATACGTGGCGATATCCTCAATCTCTTGCAAGGCCTCCCGCAGTGCCTGGAGAAGCTGGTTCTTGACGGTAGGTATCGACCATTCAGAGGCTTCGGTAAAGGGGATGAGTCCATTATTATCGGTTCTAAAGGTCCGTTGGGGTTCACCGGAAGGATCCGCATATCTTTTCAGGCTATCATAGGCTCCCTGGAGCTTATGGATTTCAAGGGCCTGGGTTCCCAGGTGTATCAGCCCTCGTCCCAAGCGTATAAACCCTTCGGATTCTTGTATCCAGGGATGCTTAAGTTCCTTTCGGTTAATGACGGCTGAAGCTTTAAGCGCTATGGGGTAGGGGCCTTGTCGGTGGAGAACATGGTACTGATCCTGGTATTCCAGATACCAGGCGCCCAAGGGTATATCCACCGGCTTTCTCAAGAGTTGGGGATGTATCTGCACTTCCGCTACGAGGGTTTTAGTATCCTCATTATAAAGGGTACCCAGGGTATATTGAACCGTCCTATCCAGGACCTGGTGTTCATAACCCCAGGTTTCCTGTAAACTCACCCCTTCGGCAAGTCTGAGTTCTATCTTGAGCATCTGAGCCGCAGGAAGTACCAGGCGGTCCAACTGCCTGCCAAAGGTCTCCGCCATATCCTGAGGGTCTGAAATGAACCGGGCATTACCGCCTCCTGCACGAGCAGTATCTGCCATGAGTTTAAAGTCCGCCCTCTCCCCTAGGGCCACGGTGGAAAGGGTGATGTCCTGCTTATGATAGGTTTCCACGAGGCGGAGGATGTCGTTTTTGTCTTTATCCCCGACATTATGATCGCCGTCGCTTAAACAGATAACCCGGTTGATATAATCCTGGCGATAGTTTGCCGCCACCTGGGCATACCCCAGCGCCATACCTTCGTAGATATCACTTCTCCCGCCGCTCTTGAGAGCAGTAACCTGATCCATGAAGCGCTGTTTATCTGCCGGGGTCTTCACCTGGGTCGGAGGGATGACCACCTTGGCAGAAGCATCAAAGATCACCAAGGAAACCACATCCGCTGGCCGCACCTGATCCATAAAACCTCGAAATGCATCCTTAACCGAGTTTATTCTTCCCTGCTCCTCCATGGAATTGCTCTTATCAATCACAAAGGCGATATTCAAAGGAGGCAAGTCATGGGTGGCCCTGAGCCCTACCTGGAGGTACCCGGTCGTATCCTGAATATCCGCAGCAGGGAACACCTGGATCAGCCCGTCTCCTTGCAAGGGATAGCCATAAGCCCCTCTGGAGATATACTCATCTATCTGTATTGCTTGAGGAGGAAGCACCTCGCTAAGCGCTAAAGGGGTTGGAGGGGTGGGTGAGGACGGGAATCCTTGGGCCGCTCCCCCCGGGAAGATGAGTCCAGGGATACACAGGCCCACCATAAGGTAAAAAAGTAAGATCCTTTGCATAAAGTCCTAGGTTATTTCTTGGACGTCCTATTGTAAGAGTACCACTACCGTATCCCGTTTCCACCGTTGGGCTATATCCGCCGGGCTTTCAGCGGCAATATTTTTAATGGTCTTATTGGCCCCCAGTTCTATGAGGAGGGAAACGATGTCCGGTTTTCCGGTCTGCGCCGCCAAGTGTAGAATGGTATTCCCTGAAGGATCTTGGGCATTGATGGCCTTGCTGCTGCTGAAGAAGGTTTTAATGGCCTCATTCCCTTTGGAGAGCACAATCTGTGCAGGGGTTTTTCCATCTGCAGCAGTGGAAAATATATTGGATCCCTTCTCAATGAGCAGTTGGGCCAATTCCCAGGCATTTTGATCCACCGTCAATCTGAGGGGGGTACGGCCTTCTGCATCCACTGCTGATACCCGCCCTCCTTGGTCAATGATCAGTTGGATAATACTCTTCGGCGCCTTATCCCGGATTGCGATATGCAGGGGAGAAAATCCATCATCATCAGGAACCGCGATCCGATCCTTGGTGAGGAGGATGGAGACCATCTTGGGAGAACTTATCAAGCCATTTCGGAACGGGGTCATCCCGCTGGAATTTTTTGCATGAATTGAGGCGCCTAAGCGTAACAAGAGTTTAACCAAATCCTCCTGCTCGGTAATCACCGCAATGTGGCAGGGAGTATCTCCCCGGTCGTTGCGGGTAAAGGGATCCGCTCCCTTATTCACGAGGCGTTCCACAGTTGCACTCGGACCTCCTGCCAAGGCAGCTTCCATAAGGGGCGTGTTTCCTTC
The DNA here is from genome assembly GCA_031278815.1 of Treponema sp. Classification (GTDB taxonomy): domain Bacteria; phylum Spirochaetota; class Spirochaetia; order Treponematales; family Breznakiellaceae; genus JAIRLU01. The sequence continues at coordinate 4,628 of JAITJS010000040.1, read as the reverse complement.
TGCATCTCGGACTTCCATATCCGCCTTATGGGTGAGGAGTATGGTTTCTAAAGGGATGATTCCCAACCGTACCGCATCATGTAAGGGGGTCTTTCCATTTAAGGCATGGCCATTGATGTCTATACCCAAAGCAATCAGTTCTTCCGCTGCTTTTGGAGCATTCCAGCGAACCGCCGCATGGAGGGCTGAATTACCGAGAATATCCCTGGTGGTGATGAGGGCTCCCTTGGATTTTAAGACCCGGATGGTAGAAGGGGAATCGATCTTAACTGCCGCAAAGAGCGGAGTTTCTCCGGTGGCATTTGCCGCTTCAGGATTTCCCCCTCGTTCTACGATGAGGGGAATATGCTGATCCAACTTCCATTGGGCCGCATAGTGGAGGATGGTATTTCCCAAGCCGTCCTTGGCCTTGAGGGTTTCAGGGGTGAGGATCCATGCTCGTACCCCCCCGGAAGTATAAAAAGCCTGATAGAGGGGACTCTCCCCTTTGGAGTTAGGGGCAAAAATATCCGCCCTCCGGGAGAGGAGCAACTCCCCTGCTGCCTGGTCATTTTGCCGGACCGCCAGATGCAGGCTGGTATCCCCTTCTTTATTCCGGGCATTTACCAAGGCTTTTTTGTCCAAGATGAGTTCGATGAACTTGATATCCCCTCGTTTTTGTATGGTGATGTGCAAGAGGGTATTGCCGCTGCTGTCATTTTGGAGCACCGTCTCCGGGGTGATGAGGGAGGGTAAGAGGGTATGATGCTCCTGCAAGGCCTTTTCAAAAGGGGTTATCCGATCGTTATCTACCGAAAAAATATCGGATTTATATTCCAAAAGCAGGGGAATATAGGTGATACGGTCTTCCTCTACCGCAAGATGGAGCGGGGTTTTACCCTGGGTATTACGGATAGATACATCTGCCTTCCCTTGCGTCCCTCCTGCAAGAAGGGTTCTGATAATATCAGGGCTCCGGTTCAATCGAATGGCAATATGCAAAGGAGAATCCCCATGTTCGTCCCGGAGGTTCGGGTTGGCCCCCTTGGATAGGAATAGGGTGAGGGCTTCCTTATGGGTGTTCATGGGGACCGCGATATGCAGCACCGAATTCCCCTTGGCATCCTGGGCGTTAACTTCTGCACCCCCTTTGATCAGCAGTTCCATAGCCGCTATATTCCCGGATCGGGCAGCTTCGTGAAGGGGGGTCGTACCAGAGGCATTTTTGCTATTTACATCCGCTTTCTTTTCTATTAAGAATGCGATAAGTCCGGTGTATCCATTACCCGCGGCAAAGTGCAGGGGAGCAACCCCGTCCGCGGCTCGGCGATTGTAATTGGAGGTCCGTGCAGCCGGGGCAAAATAGGTGAATATGAGATTTGATGAAACCGCCCCTGCCAACACCAGGGCTTCTGCGGATTCCATGTGCACCTTTGAATCAGGATAGGCAAAGGCCAGGTCCAGGATATTTCGTCCATTGGAATCGGTGGTCCGTATGGTATCGGCGTTTATCATGGCGGATAAAAGACTCCCTGCCCTGCCCACTGCGGTCAAGGCAGGACTCGTGCCACCAGGCATGGAGCGGTGAATATCCGCCCCGGCAGTAACGAGGACCTGGGCAGTGGCCGCATCGTACTTTGCCGCACTAATCCCCAGAGGGGTTCTTCCTTGATTATCCACCGGGTCAATCTCTGCCCCCATGAAAATAAAGAATTTCGCTAAGTCAGGATCCTGTATTTCAGCGGCCATGTGCAGGGGCGTTCTCCCCCGGCTATCCGTAGCCTTAACATCTACTTTTCCCAAAAAAAACTCTCGAGCCTTACCGCTTTCTCCCCGTTCCAGGATGGTCCAAACATCATCTTCAGCGGTGAATTCGCTACTTTCTTGCAGGGTCGTGTCTGGATTGGTAGATGGGCTCGCTCCTTTAGGGGAGCTTGATGCTACTGGTTGCGGGTTACTGGCACATCCAGAGAGGGCCAAAAAGAATATACTGGTACTGATAGACAATACTTTTATGGACAGAGACGCAAAAAGCAATAATAAATGAAAATACCTATATTTCATACCTTATTTTCGGTAAAAATCCAGAGATTTATTAATGCTGAATATAACGAAGGGCTTTCCCAAAACCAAGAAGGATTTGAACCAGCCTCAATTTCCCACTATTTCTCTCTCGCGATGCCTCATCAAAAATGTAACCGAGATGCCTCATTTCAAAATGTTTCCGATTTTTAATAGCCCGGTTCAGCAGGGCCTGTTGTTCCAGCAGGCGCAAAGAAGGGAAGGGGAAGCCGAAGCGCTTTTGGGCGTCTTGCAGGGATTCCTTGACCCCTTGGGGGGCTTTGTTTTTCAGGGGTAATGGACTCCTCGGTCATGGTCACGGGGTAGCACATTCCCCCGCAGGGTTGCCACCGTGCTGTTGGACGAGGTCAATTGGGAAGCATCTGGGCGACTGGAGGGCGCATGCACGGGGGGTGAGTATAACGACGCGCGTTTTCAAAGGATGTCCTGATTTTCAGCTTCTGCTTGTGTTTGACCAGCAGCCGTTCCACGGTGGAAGCGCTGATGCTCCGATTGAGCCAGGGGGCCTGGTAAGTAACCCCTTCCCCCCAGGCGTATCAGGGCCTACTGGACAGCCTCATCGGATATTCCCGTCGGGGACGGGTATTATGCCGTATTTCGACCGGTAAGATTTAATGTGAGGCAACGCGACCTATTGACATATCAGTATAAAATTATTATGCTAAATACTAAGGTCTTTTTCAAAATTTGACATATTAAAAAAGCATTATTTAATGAATATTGTATGCGGCGATGGTGGAAGTGGTAGACACGCCAGCTTGAGGTGCTGGTACCGAGAGGTATGGAAGTTCAAGTCTTCTTCGCCGCAATTCCTTATAAGATAATGGAATAGCCTGACCGAGAACGGAAGGCATATCACGCTGAAAGCCAAAACTGATACTAAACTGATATTTTTTTGGCAATGGGATATGGTATGCGTCAGCCGTTTACATTGTATAAAGAAAAGACAAAATCCGGCGTTGTTTGGTATGCCCGATTTTGGGACAATGCTGCAGGGAAGTATGCCCTGAGCAGATCTACCGGCATTCTGGTTGAGGGAAAACAGGAACGGCGAAGGGAAGCCGAAGAAAAAGCCCGGGCCATGCTTCCTACCATCCGGTTTATTCCACAAACTGACAATTCCTTTGTTCAGTATATAGCTGAATGTTGGCTCCCTGACAGCCCTTATGCCCGGGAAGTGGCGCTTGTTAGGAAAAAACCCTTATCTACAAGATATATCCAACTTAACCATGAAGATGTGAAGCGACATATTGAACCTTTTCCCGGATTTCAGGGAGTTACCCTGCGGACCCTCACAGCGGGAATAATCCGGGATTGGATGACCTGGGCAGTCGAGCGGGGGCTTTCCGGGCGCCGAATTAATACGGTCCTGCAATCAATGCGGGTTGCCGTCCGGTATGTAGTGAGCCGGGAAGAATTAAAGCGGGATCCGTTCCGGAAGATTCAAGATGCCACAGAGACCCCTAAAGAGAAGGGTATCCTCTCTCTTACTGAGGTCTCCCGGTTCATCCCTGCTCCGGTTACGGATCCTCGGTCCAGGCTCGTGGTCCTGTTGAGGCTGCTCTGTAGGATGAGGCGCGGTGAAGTCCGAGGGCTTCAATGGGGAGACATACAGGATCGGCTTATTACGATATGCCATAACTTGCAGGATGAGGAGGGGGTCAAGGCACCTAAATGGGGCAGTGCTAGAATGGTGCCGGTACCAGGCTGTATTGATACGATATTGGAGGCGGTCCGCAAAACAGCGCTGAATCCACCAAAGCCGGATCATTTTGTCTTGAAAGGTCTGGATGCTGGGAAGCCTTTGGGAAACTACTTTTTCAGGTATTCCCTGGACCGGGAGCTTCGGACCATTGGAATTGGAGCTGAGGAACAAAAAAACCGGAACATCACATTTCATAGTTTGCGGCATACCTTTGTAACCTTAGGGAGGCTGGCGGGGATTTCGGACTTGAAGATACAGGCCCTTGCTGGGCATAAAGGCGGGGTGATGATGGACCACTACAGCCATGCTGGTCAAGTGTTAGACTTCGCTTCGGTGCGGGACAAGCTGGAAAAGACCATAAGGGAAGAAGTACTGTCCCAAAACCAGCATTCGCATAATTTATTATAGAGCATAGCAGCTGCTAGCCCAAGCCTAGACAGGTGGCCGGATTAAGCCCGATTCTTGTCGGTAGCTCAGCCAGCCCCATCCCTCACCAACTGCGTATCTGGTTTGGCTCTTCTATCCTCACCGTATCCCCGGCTTGCTCTATCACATACAAGCCCAGCCGTAAAGCCTCAAGCCTCACCGTTTCACTCATAATCGCACCGGCTATGGCTCCCCGGATTGCCCGTTTGTCTCCCAGTTTATCTTTATGCCTCCTCAAAAACTCAAGGCGGCTGATATGATCCGTCACATCCTTTTCAGCGGGTTTTGCCTTTACTTCTACACCGATGCTGTAGGCATCATTCTCAAGGAGTATGTCAAACTCCGCTGCTACCCGGCCCGTCTCGGGATTAACAAACTTGCGTTCTTTGGCAATATCGTGAAACTGATAGTGCAGGGCATTGAACTTTTGGACGAT
>JAITJS010000125.1 GCA_031278815.1 Treponema sp. | reverse complement strand
ATTTCCGTCCATCGTTGTCTCTCATTTTTCAATCGTATCACGGGTAGTAAGTTCTGTAAAGATTTGTAAATGTGTAAAACGAAATTAAATTAAGCAGGGTAGGGTAAAGAAACAAAGTGAAAAAATCTGGAAGAATAGGATGGAATAGGAAACAACAAAAGCCGCTTTGAGCGGCTCACGAATTCAAGCCCCCGGCTTTGCCGGGGGTATTTGACTTTTTGTAAAATTAAAAAAATACATCCCCACCGCTATAATGCAGGGTATATGGATAAATCATTATTATATAAAGAAATATAATTTTGAATGACCTTGCCCTGGATGAGTACCTATTGACAGTACTCTCATACCGTATTAATATACTCTCAAAAAGAGTTTTCTAAAAAAGGGGATACGTGATGGCTAATAAGAAACGGGATCAACCATCGGTGGATCAACTACGAGTTAAATTTCTTCAGTTATCCGATGAAAACAAGCAAAGGGTAAGGGGCTTGATGCTCGGGCTTGAACATGCCCAAAAAGTCATACCCCTTCTATCTGAGGGTACCCGAGTTAAACCTAAGGGGCATATCCCGTGAAACCTCTGGCATAGGTCTTGTCAGCGCGTACCAAACCCTAGGCGAGGATACATACCGGTTAATAATAAGATGACCGATGCTGCGGCTGCCGAGTAGCACTGTGTTAGTCTAGCACTTCCTTCCAGGAGCTATCCTTCTCAAAATATACATAGGCGCCGGCCTTTTTTGCTTTGTCCTTGTTGTAATAGTTGCGGAAGGAAGCGCCATAGCGACCGAGGGAACTGTCACTGGCAATGGTAACATCCCTGCCTATGGTGATACGGGTAAGGGCATTATCATTGAAAGCTCCGGAGTTTATGGTGGTAATATGGGGGGGAATATCCAGTTCGGTTATATAGTTACCGTCAAAGGCATAGTCTCCGATACTGGTAAGCATGCGGCCTAAGGTGATGCTTTGCAGGTTGTTATTCTGGAAGGCGATGGAACCGATGTGGGTAACGGTATCGGGAATCCTAATCTGAGAAAGCCAGTTCTGGGAAAACGCGTTGTTTCCTATGGAGATCAAGCCCTCAGGAAGGCGTACTTCCCCTAAATATAAGCCCTTAAAGGCATTATCCCCGATACGGATAACCGGTTTCCCCGCTATTTCTGAGGGAACCACCATCCTATCCATCCAGGGGAGGGCTTGGATAAAGCCGGTAATGGTCAGCCCGTCCTGCTCGGTGGTATAGCGAAAGAAAGAACTTTGGTCACTCCACTGGGCATAGAAGGTAGTATCCATCTCCACGGTAATCAGTTCCCCTTCTTGATACAGCCTGTCGATCCCGCTGGTCCGCCAGCCCTGAAAGGTAGCCCCCTGTTTTTTCAAGGTACCAGGGCCAAGAATAATCGCCGTATCTCCTAAGTAATAGGTATTCGAATCCTTCGGGGCATACCCTTCATCGTTCCCGTTACCGTTATAATAAATGGAATAACCGAAGTCAGGGCACCCAGTAAACAAAAGCCCGATGAGCAGTATCAAGGTGAGAATTGTTTTATTAATCATATCGAACCTCCAATTTCAGTATAGGTAGATTTTTTCCGGGTATCAAGAAAAACTGGAGCACCCTGAAGGATATCCCAGAAATGCACCGGTGCAACTCAGCAGGAAACAGCACTTATCAGGCATGAACCCCTCGCTATACCTGGGCTTACAAAACTCCATTGCATTACCCCTCCCCCAACGGCTATACTCAATCACCATGAATCTTGAAGCATTTATCCTTGGTAGTGGCGGTATGATGCCCCTGCCCAACCGGCATCTTACCTCGGTACTGTTGCGGCGTGAAGGGGACCTGTTTTTGTTCGATGGTGGAGAAGGTACCCAGGTTTCCCTGCGAAGGCTCAACCTCCGGTGGAAAAAAATATCCGCCATTTTTATAAGCCATACCCACGCGGACCATGTTACTGGCATTCCCGGTATCCTCATGCTCTCCTCTCAGGTAGACCGGGAGGATCCCCTCTATATCATTGGCCCCCCGAGGATTGCCGAATACATTGAAACGAGCCGCCGGGTGCTGGATATGTATATCAACTATGAAATCCTGGTTAAGGAAATAAACGAGGGCGGTATCGTCTATACCGGAGCGGACTTTCATGTCCGGGCTTTTCCCTTGCAGCATACCAAGCCCTGCTTTGGGTATACCCTGGAAGAAAACCCTCGTCCCGGGGAGTTTCACCCAGAACAAGCTCTGGCTAAGGGAGTGCCTCGGGGACCCCGCTGGGCCCAACTCCAGGCAGGGAAGATCGTACAGGCTGCAGATGGTACCAAAGTCCACCCTGAAGAGGTTCTGGGGCCGATCCGTTCAGGGAGAAAATTTTCTTTTGTGACCGATACCTTGCCCTTCTATGAAATAGCCCAGGAGGTAGCGGGATCGGATCTCTTTGTATGTGAGGGTATGTTTGAAGCGAACCTAGAAGAAAGCGCCCGGGAGAAAAAGCACATGACCGCAGAACAGGCCGCCCAGATTGCCGCAGCTGCTCAGGTGAAGAAGCTGGCCCTGATCCACTACAGTCCCCGGTATACCGAGTACAACCTGAAACAACTCTTGAAAGAAGCCCAGGCCATTTTTCCCAATACCCTGCTCTCGAGGGATCGATTGGTATTTCCTATTGAATATAAGGATTGAATTCAAGAGGCGCAGGGCAGGGAGGGGGTTAGAGCCCCGAAGGTACTGCATAGACCGGGGCTTCAAAAAGCGCATCCGATAAACGGAAGTTCTGGGGAGCGAGCGCTTCCCAGGGAGAAGGTTCCAACACATCCTTATCAATCTGAATGTATATCTGAGGTTCATAATCAGGCTCAGGGTGTAGGCTATTGCGAGAATTGAGGAATGCCAGATTAAGCCCTGGAGCGGACAGTTCCCCTATACCAGAACGAACCAAGGTTTCGGGATTTCGGGTAAGGGTATCCCAGGCCCGGGCAGACTCGGTGTACAATCCCAAGGCTTGAGAGCGGTACCGGTTATTCCCGGTCCGTTCTGTCAGGGCCTCCAGGGTTACCCCCAAATTATTCCGGACCACCATGAGTCGCTCCGCCAGTTCCAAATGGTCTGGTCGCTCATTGGGAAGCAACAGGGGAAAACGAATCCGGTCAGCCTCTAAGATATCCAACAAACGGCTGTAATACCCTTGGGCAGTAAAATAATCTCCCCGCATATAGGAGACATTTCCCAAAGCATTGAGCAGCCGCCGATTTAAGGGTATCTCCGAAGAGGCGGCAAAGAACCGTTCCAGCCCTGGACCCCATTGCCGCTGATGATAGTAGGCAGAACCCATACGGTACTGCATCTCAGGAGGAGCCCAACCGTTCTGCTCGGATTGTACATAATACTCCAAGGCCCTGGCCATATTCCCCTCTTGGGTAAAATAGGCCAGGTCCCCCAGGTCTGCATAGAGCCGGCCAAATTGCGGGGACCGGGAAAGGATATGCCGATTTACCCCATCTTCGTACAATCCAATCCCTTTAACCAGATGTTCTTCAGCGGTAAAGAATTCCTTCTGGTTAATCAATAATTGAGCATACCTTCGTTCCGTATCGATCCGCATGTGGAGATGACGAACCGATTCTTCCTTGGCAGCGTTAAAGGTCTCAATGGCTCGTTCCAAGGTTATCCGTTCATCCGTCACATTGTCGAAATAGTTATAATACCGGGCAAGATGATAATGGGATTCTGGTAAAGAAGGAGCCGCTCCTACGGCTTTAACCAAAATATCCCGAATACCGTCGATATTACTGATGTACTCATTAGGAACCCCTCGAGCTTCCTCAAGCTTTTTATCCAACAAATACCCCCCCAGTTCCGCCAAAGAAGCAGGGGTAATGTTGGTCCTGGGATTATCCATGAAGTAGGATTGCAGGGGAAGCACTTCCTTTAGATTGTCGGTACGGATAAAATACCTCAACATCCGCTCTACTACCGGATCGACCCAGCCATACCGTTCAAGATAGTGGGCATAGGCATCCCGGGCATCTTCATACCGTTCGGGGTCGATAGCACCCCAGGCAAGGGCATTATCCCCTACTGCCAGGAGTCCCTCCTTATCATCCGTTGCGTAATCCAGGATATTTCTTCGCAGGAGGTTATCTGCCTTGGCGTAATTATAGAGCTGAGTGGTTTCCATGGATGCATAATCCAGGACACCCTTCTTATCCCGGGGATAATACCGAAGGAGTTCATCGTACTTTTCTTCTGCATAGATATATTGCCGGGCATCCCTAAATCCTTTGGCGTATCGATAAAACCATTGCTTCACCGGATGAATACTCAGGGCCTCACTAAACCGTTCATTGGCCTGGGTATAGTCCCCGGCATGGAGATCTGCATATCCCTTCCTGTACACTAAATCCGCATGGATGGGCGTATAAACAAATCGATATGCTAAATAGCACAGAGAAGCCACGACCAGGACAATTATCAAGAAAAGCCGGAATACCGGCAGGAATTTATGGACAAAAATATAGGTAAAATTGGCAGTGGTTGCTTCCAGGTCTTCCCTGATCTTCTTCTCAAAGTTCTTGGGTATGATGATAATCCGCCCAAGAATTTTCCCCACCAAGGGAACCATTTCTTGGGCCGATGCACCTTTGACCAAGGATTTTATCAATTTGGACATTAAGGACGGCTCTACCGCCTGTTCGGCGATTGCCTCTTCGCAGGCAATACGCAGATTCAAAGGATAGGATTCCAAGGTCTTATTAAGCGAGGCCAATGCTTCATCGCTTAATACAATTTCTTCAATATCAGGTGAAGGTTTAATTGCCGCTAGATCCGCATCTAAGAGCCCTAAAGGAGATTTGAGCGCATCCGGTTCTTTTGAAGCAGGCTCGGTTTCAACCTTAAAGGCATCAAAGGTATTAAGGGGTAATCCTTCTAAGGATGTATCCGTATCCTGTTCCAGGGTAAAGGGGAAATCATTGTTCGTGGTATCCGATTCAGTCGAAGAATTCTCGGATAGGGAATTTTCGAGTTCCTCAAAGGAAAAATCTTCTGCCGGAGGAAGTTCAAACACAGAACCGGCCACCTCTGGATTACTCTCCTCTTCGGGAGGAGGGGTCTCCAGCTTCAGGGAATTTTCAAGTTCCTCAAAGGAAAAGTCCTCTGCCGGAGGAAGTTCCACCTCAGGAGCAACCTCCTCCTCTAGGGGGAGCTCTCCTTCGGAGAGAGAAGACTCTTCCTGCACTATATCCGTGGACAAAGTAGGACTCACTAAAGCACCAAAATCAAAATCAACTTCATCGAATTCTCCCTCATCCTCATCGAAGTCTTCGGAAGCCGGCGACGGGATATCTTCTGCTGGGGGAATATCTTTTGCTTCGGCTTGTTTAAATATAGCATCGGTATCACTGCGATTTTCAGGAATTGGCTCAGATGGCAGAGGAGGGGAGGATGGATCGGAACCTGGCAAAGCAAAGTCTTCCATAGGAATGTTTTGTGCAGCCAGGATGGCATCTTCTTTACCAACTTTACGAAAAGATGTTTTGAATGCTTCCAGTGCTTGTAATGACGGCATATTAAGATATTGAGCTATCCACCGATAATTGTAAATAGTATATGAAAACAATTATGGTTATGGGACTCTTTATACTTATTATCGGCACGATTGGGGCGGTAGATATAGAATCTTATCAATTTATTGATCATTTATTAAGTATCAACGAGCCGGGGCAGCCTGAGGTATTTGAAGATGGGGTAATCTTTACCGCTCCTTCTTCCTACCGTAGGGTTGGGATTGCCTTCGCCCATGAGGGCTTTGCCCAAGTGTATTGGTTTCGTAAGCTTGTATTCCCCAAGGATAATTTCATCTCCCAAGAAGAAAAGAAAAAGGCCCCCTATACTGATTCGGGGATTTTGTTCCATGTGTATATGGTGCCTGCGCATATCCGGGAATTGGAATACCGGCTTATCATAGATGGTCTTTGGACGACTGATCCAGGAAACCCGGCATACCGGATGGATGCTTCAGGTCTGACCCATTCGGTGGTGTCTATTCCGGCTTTAGAAAAGCCCGCTTCTACCTTTGATGCCCCTCCAGGGAGTCTCAGCCTCACCTATAAGGGGCCTCCTGGTGAGTCGGTTACCGTAGCAGGCAATTTTAATGGGTGGGATCCTTTCATGTATAGCTTACCAGAAAAAACGCCCGGTTATTATGCGCTCACCCTTACCCTGCCGCCGGGGACCTATCAGTATGTGTTCTTTCACCGGGGGCAGCGGATCCTGGATCCCCATAACCCAAACCGGATTTATACCAAAGACGGAAAGATTGCCTCGGTAGCGCTTATCCAGTAAGGGAGGTAAGCATCCTTTCAAACTCCTCTATCTGGGCCAGGATAATCCCTATACCCTGTTGCCAGAACGTCTCATCTTCAAGGCTGAATCCTGCAACCTGAGCTACGGCTTCAGCAGAAGCCCTCCCGGTAAGGCGCAGGAGATCCCGATAAATCCTTTGAAAACCAGGCCCTGCTGTTTTTGCCTTGCTATAGAGGCTGAGGGAAAAAAGCAGCCCAAAGCCATAGGGGTAATTATAAAACCCCAAGGCAGGACTGTAGTAATGGCTTTTTACCGCCCACATATAGGGGTGTAGTAACTGAGGATCAAGCCCCTGGGCATAGGTTTTTTTCTGGGCATCCCGCATGAGCTCACAAAGCCCTTCAGGGGACAGCTCCCCTTCAGCCCGACGCGTAAAGAGGTTTGCTTCAAAATAAAATCGGGACAGAATATCCACGATAACTTGACAACTATTTTGGAGGTTTCCCTCAATGAGGGCCAAGCGCTCCGTAAAGGAAGCCTGCCGCAATGCCCCTTCAAAAATGAGGGTTTCCGCAAAGATGCTGGCAGTCTCCGCCAAGGTCATGGGATACCGGGCAAGACTCAAGGGAAGATCCTTCACGAGTTCATGGTGCCAGGCATGACCCAATTCGTGGGCTATGGTGGTAACCGAATCAAAAGAACCATCGAAGTTGCAGAGGATCCGGGATTCTCCTGCCAGGGGAAAGTCCGTACAATAGGCCCCTCCTATTTTGCCTTTTCGAGGCTCTGCATCGATCCAGGAACAGGCAAAGGCATGACGGGCAAAGGTCCCCATCTCTGGATCAAAGGCATCAAACTGTTTTGCGATAAAATCCGTCCCTTCTTCCCAGGTCCATTGCCGTGCTGCACCGGTAGGAGCCGCCGGCGCAAAGAGGTCATAGAAGGCGCATACAGGAAGCCCCAAAAGCTGGGCCTTAGCCTTAAGATACCGGTGAAAGAGGGGAAGGGCTCCCTCCATAGCGGCGATAAGAACCGCCAAGGTTTTTTCGCTGATTCGGGACTGGAACCGGGACTTTTCTAGGGGGGATTTCCAACCCCGCCGACTTTCCAGGGTGAGCGCCGTACCTTTAACCCCGTTGAGCGACGCAGCCAGGGGGATTGCAATAGCCTTCCAGGCTGCCAATTCCGCCTTATAGGCCCGTTCCCGGATATGCCGATCCGGACTATGGGCCAGGTCCCGAAGGCTGATGAGGGTTTTCTGTTCCCCGGTGGTCTCATCCCACAGCACTGTAGTGGCGGAAGAAAGGGCTTCACGGAGCCGGGTCCAGGCATTCCCTCCGGAGCGGGAAAGATCATTGGCCAAATCTTCCATATCCGGGCTCATCTGAAACACGGCCTTCTTGAGGGATTCAGTAATAAAGAACCTATAGGGCTTCAGGGCATCTTCAGATTCGGTCCATTGCAGGACCTGCTTTTTCTGTTCTTTCAGCCGATCCCGGAACAGGACCGCCCCTTTCTCCAGAGGCAAGGTAGCTGCTTCAAGGGCGTTGATCTCTCCCAAGGCCTGTTCATCCTGGGTATCGGTGGTGTAGATGGCCTCTGCATAGGCCATCAGGTTTTCTGCAAGCCCAGCAGCCGCTTCATAGGCATGTATCACATCCAGCAGCCCCCCTGGAGAGAGGGGTTCCTCTAAGCCTCCCAGGAAGGCTTGGATTCGCTGATGAAGGATTACTTTATCCTGGACATACTCAGGGGCATCAAAAGAAGGATAGATTGTGGTGAGCTTCCACCGGGGAATATTTCCATTTTTATCCATAATTTCCCTTACCTAACGGTTGACCGTAACCATGCCGTCTACAATTCTGAAATTCGGCCAGGTAGCACGGGTATACCATTGCTCCGGTTTGGGAATAGCCACGTTGAAATCAATTTCCACAAAGTACACATATTCCCCGGCTTCATCATTCAAAAAGAGGGGGAAATAGGTCCTCTCTTCAGAACTTATCACCTCTTTATGTAAATAAAAATCAAAAATCGACCAGGGTTTATCCAGGACTATGTCTACCGACGGACGGGTATCCGAGGAGGTCCGGTAAAACTTGAGGCTCAGGCTCCGGTCAATGGGAGTACCTTCGGCTAGGCTGATTTTCTCATTCATATAGGTGTTAAGGGATGTGGGATTTCTCCCGGAACTGGAAACTTCCACGTATCTAAACCGACTTACCGCAAGCAGCCGGTTGCTCAGGGAAAGTTTCCCCTGGACATCAATGGGCGGTTGGGAGAGGGTCCAGATGAGGGGTTTTTTGGCGTCCACTGCGGCCGCCGCAAACTGATAGATAGTCTGGGCCCAGGTTTGGGCAAGGGCCCCCTTGAACAGGATCGGGTGCAGAATGGGTTCTAGGGGATCCGCTTCTTCGGTGGCTGGAACCGGTAAATCCCCGGCTCCCATGTCCCGTAACAAGATCGCCATATCTTCCAGCGTAGTAAGGGATAAGACCTCTTCCCGGGGCCCGTCAGAGAGGAGGGGAAAGACCCGAAGGCTGTCAAGTTTCTCAGAAAAGGCGTTCACCTTGAGGCTGCAATAGGTATTTGACAGGATGGTGATGCCGTTCATGATGAAATCATTCCACCAGCCGATGGTGATATTTCTGGTATCCGAATACACGGTCATGTAGGTGTCTTTGATTTCATCCAAGGATAAAGCGCGGATCTGCTTAAAAGCCGGATCCACCTCTGCAGGCAGCCTGCTCCAGGCTGTAAGCATACGATCCGCATCCGCGCTGAGGAACGAAGAGAGCAGCTTTATCCGGTCGTTCAGGGAGCTGATATAATCGCCTTTTTCCCGCTTTAATACATCGGATAAGACCACATCATTGACATTATTGAGTATGCCGATACATTCGGTGTGGAGGGACTGCAATACGGAATTGATCTGATAGGGTTTCGTTTGATTTACCCGTATCCGGTATTCCCGCCACCCCGGGGAGGGAATGTAGGCGCTATTCGGGTAATTGCCCCAATAGCTCAGATATAAACCCAGGTAGGCGCTGAAAGACTCGGTCTGATAGATACTCTGATCTTGCTTTTGGAGAAACCTCGGCTCTTCCTTCAGGGTAATATAACGGGTAAATAAATCGTTATAGGCGGCGATACCATCGGTTATCTGTTTCACTATCCCCGGATCATAGCCCCTATTAAAGGCTATTCCCCCCAGGGCGCTTTGAATTGCCCGACCGGACAGGGAAAAGATCTCCCGGTCCTCTAGTTCTGAACGGGAAGCAATCATGGCGGCGATGGTTTCTGGGGAGCTGGAGAGAAAGTCATACTCCACGCTGAGCACCAGGTACCGGTTAAGATAGGCCTGAGCCGCCAGCATGATCCTCCCGTTGCTGATAAGGGAGGCAACCTTTTCATTTTCCACAAAGGGCTTCACATAGGATTCATAATTATCAAAGGCCGCAATGATGTCATACTGCCCGTTCATCCAATTTAACCCCGGAGTGTTTCTCAAGGTTTGTTCCTCTGGTATGTCCACTGCCCCGGCAAGGTTCACAATTTTCTCCACCACGAGAAACAGGGAATCCGCATCCGCTTCTTTGGTCATTTTTGCAGATAAGAGTTCATTGGTTTTGAGGCTCAAGGCGCTGACCCGCAGATTTTCCAGTTCCCGCTTCAGATTACTGGAGAATTCCCGCTCCAGGACGCTGATGGTCCCCAGGACTCCGTTTCGCATACCGCTGCTCTTCATTCGGATGAAATTCATATCTTGCTGAAAAAGATCGGTATACTCTTTTACCGCATAATCGATCACCAAGTCGTTAAACAGATAGTCGTTTATCAGGTTGTTTCCAAAGGCATCACCTCCGCTCACATTAATCAGGGGTATCGCGGCCTTTTGGAAGTCATTTTTTATTTCCTCAAAGATATCCCTCCCCTGGGAGATGAAGCTGTTTTGGATTGCGGTTAACCGTTTCCATTCGGTAACCAGGTTCTGTACATCCCGCAGGGAAGCGGCGTCTCCTGCCTGGCGCAGGAGGAAGGTAATCCGGGAATAATTGGTAACGATATTCTCGGAAATGGACAGGAGGGTTTTTATCTTTCCATACAAAGAAGAAGGATATACCGAAAGGCGCTGCCACGCGGAGAGGATGATCTGCAAGGCCGCGCCTTTGGCCCGGAGAAAATCATTGGAGTAGATATAGGCCGCTTCTTCCGCAAAGGTATAGCGCCTATCCCTTCGAGAAAGAAAGCTGTTAAGGAGCATCTTGGAATCGTTGGAAAGTTCCGGTAACAGATAACCTATCATCGCATCGGAAACATACTGATTGGACAGGAATAAGTGCTGGAAATCTTCATGGTCCAGTTCATCCAGCAGGGTAAAGGATTGAATCACCGAGCGTAATTCCAGGTCAAGAACCATGGATTGCAAGGACTGGTCCGTTAATTTGGAACCCACATTTTTGATCAAGGGGGTTCTGATGAGGCTCCCGTAGAGCTGATTGGTAATAAAAACCCGGTCCCGATGTCCCATGTTGAGTTCCTGAAATACCAGGAGATCCGAAAGCAGAAACCCAAAAGAAGGGGTCAAGTTGAGGTTCCGGAAGGCCAAGGCATTGTAGTAGAACTGGACCGGAGAGGAGCCGGTTTGTTGCGAACCAGGAGCGTTATTAAAGGTAAAGGTCCGGTCCCTATTTTTGATGATGATAGGAACCCCGGCGCCATTTCTTGACTGCAATGTGGAAATAAGGGAGCCATAATAATTGGTAACTTGGACCAGGGACTTGCTCAGGTCATCGACCTTGAAAAGGGCAGTGTAAAGGGGGATACATCCGAGGATCACCAAAACCCCGCAGAGGACAAACAGGGGTATGGCCCGGTTCAGGGCTTCTTTCCTGACAAAGGCCGCCTGGGGAGACGGGTTGAAGATAAACTTCTGCAGCATATCCCGGACAAAATAGGATTGGGAAACTTGAGGCGGCTCCTCGGTAAAGAGGATATCCTCGGTCTTTTTCTCAGCTAAGGCAGCAACGCTGGGACTAAGGGAAACCCCTATATCCGTGGAGGAGGTAAAGAAGAGACCATCGAAAACTGTATTCTTGGTTCCATGGAAGGTATCTTCACTGAACAGGGTCTCAAGATAGATATGGAGGTTGGGGTAAAGGCTGTCGAAATTTTCAGAAAACACAAACAGCTTTCCCGTTACATCCATCCGGTTTGACCCACCGGAGAGGCGCAGTTGCACTTCCCGGGAAGTCATGTTTTTTTTATACCCTGATCGCAGCCGCTGCAGCAGGCTGCTCCAAAATCGCTTAAAATCCTCGATCCGGTACGCGCTGCCGGTGTTTTCATAACCCAGGATCTGATGCCGTAATTCTCCTGAGAGTCCCAGGGTATATTCCCGGAACCCGTTTACCATATCGAGTTTGGTAATCACCACATAACAGGGCAGGCGCATACCGCTGGCATTCAGAAGATGGGCCAATTCATTGGCCATGAGGGTAGCTTTTTTACGGGTGAGGTCCTCATCGTCCGTCAAGAGGGCGTCTGCAGGAATGGCTAGGATGACGCCGTCCAGGGGTTTACGGTAATGTTTACGGCACAGCTGTTTGATGATATGGGTCCATTCTGCACTGCTCCCCTCCAACCAACGGTCAAAAAAAACATTGCCGCTTACATCGCAAACTACCGCCTTTCCCCCCAGCCATATCCGCACGGGGAGGCTCTTTTCCTCTGATCTGGCCTTCGCTTCTGTTTTTGAAGGAACCAATTCCAGTTCGCTTCTTTCCAACAGGGATGATTTTCCTGAATTCGGCTCCCCCAGGAGCATGAACCAAGGAACCCCATAAAGACCCCTGCCATGAAGCGCGGCCAGATCAAACCCCTGCTTCAGCAATTCGTTTATTTTTATAATATTGTCGGACAGCACCTTCTTGGCTTCGCCATGTTTATCTCCCCCTTGGGCAAGCTGGGCTACATGGCGCCAAACCATCAGATCTTTAAGAATATCCCGAGTTTCCTTATCCTTAAGCCGTTTCCGCCGGGCTTTTCTAATCAAAGGCATGAGCAGCAAAAGGGCCAAGAGCAGGACGAGGATAACCGCAATGACCTTGGCTAAGGTATTGGTCTTTATGAGATCAATAATTTTAGGAACAAAAGAAAACAGTTGCGTAGGCATTAGGGGACCTCATAGGGAATAGTTTTAATGTCTCGGGCCTGCACTGCGGCGCCGGACAAATGCTCCCGGAACGGGTAAGTAACCTTAAAGAAAACGGAAAAATTAAAAATAAGCGAAAAAACCAAAAACAGAATGGAAAGAATCAAAGTCATCCGCAGAGGCCGCAGAAGCCGCGCCTTTTTTGATCGAGCAATTCGTTTTTCCGTGGCCATCTGGACAATGGGCTCTTCCCGGATATCCAGTTCCCCCGGAAATTGGGCCACGCATTCACTCATGAGCTTGTCGATATGCCCATGATCCTGCATATAGGCCCCTTCAAAACCCAATCCCAACATGGTATAAAACAAGGAGATCCTTTGGAGGGCCTCTTTGTCCTTGAGCGCCTCAGAGAGGAGGTTAAAAAACTTTTCATCCCCGGACAGTTCGTTGTAGTTCCTGCCCAGTTCCCGCCACTGTTTATTAAAGGGGAAGCTACTTTCCTGAACCATGAAGTCAATAAAAAAAACCAAGGGCCGTTCTATCCGCTCATATTCCCGAACCAGCACCGGGTCCGTTGCGGCCTTATGTTTAGCCTCCTCTAGGGAGGATTCTATGTCTGCTCTGAACTTTTCCAGGGACAGGGGAATCTCCGCCTGGTTCAACTGCCAGTAATTACAGAAGCAGGTCAAAACCGGGCGGCAAAGGTCTTCAAGGCTTAAGGGGTTCATCTTCTATTCCACCACCGTTATAAAGAGGGATAGTTCCAAATCCGGAAGACGTTGCGGAACATAGTCAATCAGCATACCTTTTTCTGCGCACATATCCCGCCACATCTTGGAGGATTCAACGAGATCCAGGCGGAACCAGAGGGTCCTGTCCAAGACCGGCAAAAACCGGGGGGGATAGCGGGTCCATACCAGTTTTATTCCCCGGGTCCTGAGGAACTTGGCCTTGGGGCTGATCAGCTTAAAGGTATCCCCTTGCTCCAGGGACCGGACCACTTCATCGGGTTCCGCACTGGTTCGGACTGCCAGGAATATCTCGCTCACGTCGGCGATATCTTCGGTTTTAATGGGCACGAAGAAATAATCCCCTCCTTCAGTAATGGAGGCAAAATTGAGCTTCACATACCCCGCGCCCCCTTCGCTTCGAATAAAGGAACGGATATCTTTAAAGAGGGCGGTAAACACCGGCATACGGTCATCATGATCGTACCGTTGGATTTCCAGGATGCCGTTTTTAGGGTTAAGCCCCATGAGTTCTGCCAAGAAAGAGGCCAGTTCCAAGTACAGGGTAAAGGGTGAGATAAAACCGTCCACCAGAAGGGAAGCAAGCCTAAGGTCATAGAAATTCAGGGTTCGCAACAAGAGCAAGGATCGGGCGTCATCCAAGGCGTCGGTCCGGGAAAAAGTTTCATCTCCTCCTTTCTGTGTGGTTAAGGTGTTTTGCAGTTTATCCTTGCAGCGACGAATATCCGCCATAAGGCCCGCGGCCATATTGAAGAGGGGATCCTCTGCGGTAAGCATCATAAAGGGGGGAAGGTATTTTTCATCCACCTTGATCAGGGGCTGGCTTGTTTCCCGGGTGAGGACATTCAGTTTAAGTACCGGCAAGAGCTGCATATCCTTGGTATCATCCCGATCCGTTACCAACCGGGCGTTGATCCTGCGGGTGATCAGGGTAATTTCATTATCCCCAGCATTCTCGTCTCGGACCCGCTTTTTTTGGGTAAGGTAGAGCTTTTTTTCTTTGGGGTTTTCTTCCTCCCCAAGATTTGCCTCAAATTCGGACCAATAGGGAGAGGCCAGATACACCGTAAGGCTCACGGGATTTTCTTTGAGGGCTTCGCTCAAATCCAGGGGCTTGAGGACACAGTTCCCCGGCATGGAGAGTTCCAGGCCGTCGCTCAAGATCGCGGAAAAGCGCCTAACCGCCACCCTTCCTCCGTCCAGCGCTTCCAGGTCAAGATCAAAATCCAGGAGCCCGTACGCGAAAGGCAGGGAAAAGGAACGGTTAAGCCGGATATACGCCGAGATAATCCGCTGTTGATACTGAAAATGATGGGGCTGTAAGAACTGACCGTCATTCCAATGCAATAATTCTTCAAAACGCATAGGCTATCCTTTAATGTTGCTTATTTTTCTGTATTCCCGTGGATTCGGGTATCCGATCCTTGAGCATCGGGCTTCCGGTTCTCTACTGGAAGATCCGTCCGGGGATCCTTGGGTTTATCAAAAATCTGGGTAATTTTTTGCGGTTCAATTTCTATATACACCGGCTTAACAAACAAACCGCCCTTTTTTAGATCGATATACAAAACTCTGGGATCATCCTCGGGCATATCCAGCGAGTGGGGAAGATTCGCAATAAGCACCAGGGTTTCGGGCTTTTTCTTTTGCCACCGGTCCCAATAATTCGACTTGTAGGGCAGGATCTCAGGCTGGGTATACTCCTGGGAAAAGAATACGGTAAAAGGATCCAGCCGTTTCCGCAAGGGACTGGCAGGGGCAAAATACTTGTCTACCCCGTCGCCTTTAATCTGATCCGCTTCTTCGCTGGTAACCGCAACCACGTCGCATTCTATGGAAGGATATATGGAGTAATACTCCTTCAAGTCTGGAGAAAGTCCCACTATCACCTGGCGCTGGCTGGCGCAGCCTGAAAAAGCCCA
>JAITJS010000024.1 GCA_031278815.1 Treponema sp. | reverse complement strand
CATTTAACTGGGGCAAGATCATTGCTATCCGATCTTCCATAATATTTTTACCTTTATTTACGTGGTAGAAATATTATTACACATTCCCCTAAAATAGTCAAGTTATTTATTGACAGTTCATAAGCTCCTGGATTACTTGCCGTCTCGTGCGCCGGATATGCCGCCGCATGGATTTGGGGATGCCCATTAGCCTTTGACCAGTTCGCAGGCATCGCTTACCGCCTCATAGGTCGGCGCTTCCAACCAATTGACCACCATAATCCGGTGTACATGTCCTATCAGCTTTACCAGCGTCCGCACCGACCCATGAGCGCACTTGGTCAAGGCGGTAATGACCTCTTGTGAGGCACTCTCCCACACGCTTTGAATTATCTTCATTGCATCCTCATCTCTCATGCGATTGACCTTCAAAAATGTCCCTACCCGGCTCAGAAGCTGTTCGTGGTCGTTCTGTAGATTTTCTAACTGTATCTTCAATCTCGGCAGTCCTACGAGTACCAACCCGACCTCTGCCATATCTACGATAATGCACCGCAACAGTTCCAGAGCGGCATCGCTCAGATAGTCCGCCTGATCGACGATTAGTACCATATCCCGCCCTTTGAGTTCACCAGCTATCCGTTCAATTAGTGCCGATTTACTCCCTTTATGGTGCACCCCGACAGCACGGGCAATCTCGACGATTAGTTGGTACTGCGTTATATCGCACTAGGCATACACGGCAAAGGCGGCATGACTCTCCGCAACGTACAGTTTAGTTCCCCTGGTCTTGCCGGTTCCCGCGTCCCCCGTGATGACCGTTATGTCCTTGCAAATATGCGCCATCTCTACCGCACGTTCGATATTCTCGGTGGTTATGGTTTCGACAATGGGAATAGAAACTTCGGCTATGCGTTGCGACTCCCGTTCAAGAAAGGTGCTGATTTTCTCTTCGACAATCGTTATATTGCCGTTGTACATCCTACTCTTATAGGAGCTAATCAGACTAGGGGAAACCCTCATTTCTCTTGTCGCTTTTGATTGACTGAGGCGCTTACCCTCGCCTACCACTTCGAAAAACTGTCGGTACAGTTCCTCGTCTACTTCAACCGCTTTTACTTCTTGTGTATCTGACATACAGACCTCCTAAAAACTATGATTAAACCCTCTTAAAAAGGGCATTAAACCCTACTTAAATAGCTTTATCAGCTTGCTTCTTACCGGCTTTACCAACGTCAATTCCGGTTTATCTTCTCTATCCCTAAGCGGTTCCCCGTTTACCACCTGCAATGCCGGCGTTTCTTGTGCCACCAACTCAGGGTGTTCCCGGGCAAAGGCTTCCGCTACCGTTACCAATTCTTGCTTGTCCAATTCCTTTTTGTTTTTGTTATACCCTTTGATAAAAGCAGCGTTTTGCTTCCGCATCTTCCCAACCTTTTCCATTTTCTCTTCTATCGTTTTTCCATCGTTCCGATACATAGCTTCAAAGGGTTCTCCCTTTTCCGGGAATACATAAAGCAGGTCGTCCCTATCCAAGGGCACCCGGATCTGTACCTGCTGTCCTAGGTATTGGATCACTTTATCCGCATAATACAAGTCACCGTTAAAGGAGATGCCGTTGTTCCCAACCGTCCGGGTATAGCGATGGGTAAACAGATAGGGTTTCAGTTCCGCAGGGACTTCCCGTTTCGGCAGGTCGTATTCTCCCCACACCTGCATGGGTGTTTTGCCCTCCATGCCTTGCCCAGTATGCTGGTGTTCGTGATTGTAGTACGCAAAAAAATGAGCGAGCATGGTTTCGACTTCCTTGAAGGAAGGGATACGATCAAAATCTTCCTGCTTCATTTTTTTGATGGTTTGCCGGTATACTTTTGATTCGTCGGTAATGAGCAGCGTATTTGACCCAACATAGGAAGGCTGCCATCGGTCAAAGGCCTCGTGCATGGTGCGCCAGAACCGTTCTATTGGTTTGGCTTTCGCATTATAGGGATGGGCAAAAATCAGCTTGACTCCCGCTTCTACCACTACCCCGATATCCCGTCCGATGTCCTCGCCATCAATCACCGAAGACCGGGTCTTCCATACATTCCCACAGAGGAAGTGATTTTTGAACTCCCGCCCATTATCGAAGTAGATGTATTCCGGCAAGCCGAAACGGTCGAAGCATTTTTGCAAGGCGATTGCCACGCCGGTAGAATTGGCGGTCAGTTGGAGGCTCCAGCCAACGATAACCCTGGTTCGCATATCCATGAAGGCGACGAGCTTTGCCCGAAAGACCTTGTCTTTATACCGGAGCATAAAGTCTTGAGTCATATAATCGCCGACGATGATCTCCATAGGTTTATAAAGGGTGTAGTCCCGATGGGTTGAAGGCTGTACTGTTTCAAGGGCTGCCGCACCTTTACGCCAGACTACTCGCCCCGCTTTGGGTTGGGGATGCTCATAAGGTATCGGCGGGCAGTTATTTCAGTTACATCCTCATGTCCGTATACCTGTTGGATATGGCGTACCACATCGGCGATTCCTGGTTGATTGGTATTAAGGTAGAGGTATTCTAGGAGGTTTCTCACGTCTTGGTTGAGTTTCGCCCCGGTTCCGCCCCGCTTCTTGTATTGGGGGGCAAGTCCGGCCTGAGCGTAGGGTTGTAACCAGGTATCATAGAACCTGCGCCAGTCTTTCAGGTATCCCCAATCGCCGATGGCCGCTTTGACTTCGGGTAAGATTTTTTTCTGATTATAGAGGTCAACGAATTGCTTGGTATTCAGTCCGGTTTGTTTAGCGGCTTCATAGGCGGCAATAATTTTCTGGCGATGTCGAGTTCTGTTTCGGTGCATTGGCTGAGGGCCTTGAAGGTCTTGTTAGCGGCGCTTCTACAGTTGTACCCATCAATGGCTACCTTCACCTCGGCTTTTGGAACGGGCTTTAACTCATTTTGAAGGGCTTCAAAACTGAGGTTTAAGCTGGCGGCATAGGCGACCTGGATGTCTTCAGGCAGGTCTTTGATATGGAAGCGTTTCTGTGGCCCCCCGTTGCCGTCAACCATCCGGTATGGCCAATTCTCTTTCTTATCCTTTGCCCTTTGAGAAATACCCTGCCGAGTACAACCGGTTATTTTTGCAATTTCTGATACAGAAAGCCAAAGTTTCATCATATAGGACGACCTTGAAATAATTCAGCCGTCGTAACATCAAGAAAATGCGCTATTTTCTCTTCTATACGAGGATTTTGCCTGCCAGGTATACCCCAGACACGCTGAAACAAGAGGAATATACTCATCAATTTCCTTGGCCATTTTAGTAATGGTCTTATGTTTTAGTTGGAGGAGAGCTATAACACGAGCATGGCGATCCCAATTCTTGTATTTCCGGTTATCGGAATCCTGCTTGATCTTTATTTTTGTACAATCCATACTAATAGTTCCTTGGTGTATACTTTTCTATTCACAAGGTGATGAAAAATAGATGATAATTTTTTATCATCATACATTCAAATATATAATCTCAAAATTAGATAGTCAAGTCGATAATGTCATTATAATGAGATTTTCTGATTCTTTTTTGGGATTATTACCTTTAAGAGGTAATTATTTGTGTGATAATGAACTTGCAAATAGATTCCGATCCATTAGGGCTAAGACTGGACTGAGTCAAAAAGATTTTGCGGAAACCCTCGGGGTATCCCAAAGTGCGATTGCTGAAATAGAACGGGGTTCACGGGAGCCATCCAGGAATATTATGGTTGCTCTTGCCAGTAAATATCATATAAGCCTCGACTGGCTCTTACTTGGCATTGAGCTAAACGGTATGTCTTCTCAGGCAAGTAAGGATATAGAAATTGAAAATTTAAAAAAAGAAATCGCTGAACTGGAAAATAAAATTCAGCAACTGGAAGCTGAAAATAAAGAGATTGCTCAAGAGCTTCTTGAGCGTATGAGGCAACTAGTTAATATTCAAAATCGTCAATTAGGGATAGTTTAATTTACACCTTTCTATGTTTTGGGGATTTACACCTCTGGTTTACACCTTCTAAACAGAAAATGAGATAATTCTTTATGTTACAAAGAATTATCTCATTAGTTTACACCTTGCAGGGCATTTCCTGCCACTTTTACTGGGCTTTCGACCAAGAATTCTGATCTAAGTCTATACAGGATAAAGAGTTAAAGCCCTTTGAAGGGTCTTGAAGGGTAAGCGACCGATTGGCAGTTTTCGGACATTTTCGGGTACTTTTTGGCATTTTTTTGACAGTCAAAACCGGAATTTTATTTCATCATTTCCTTATGGCATATATACTTATAGGGCTTTTGACGCCTCTCGTGCAATTCCTATTTTAAGTGATCCCCTATA
>JAITJS010000130.1 GCA_031278815.1 Treponema sp. | reverse complement strand
ATTGGCAGTACCAGGGGAGGTTTTATGACTATAGCGGTCATGTTAGAGCAAAGCGGGGTCCTTACCCTGTTGGGCATGGGAATCGTGTTTGGATTCTTGATTATTATGATTATCTGTATCAGTATCTTGGGGAAGGTAATCCAGGCATTGGGTTGGGATCAGGATGTCCAACAAGCAACGGTCCCCGTTACCGCTACCGTTCCTATGGTAAGCCACACCCGTAACGATGAGGTCATAACCGCGGTCATCACTGCGGCAGTTACTGAATATCGTAAGCGGTATTCTTAATTTTTTCTACACAAGGAGTTTAAAATGGCTACGGTTAAACTTACGGATCTGGTATTGCGGGATGCCCATCAATCCCTGTTCGCGACTCGTATGGTTACGAGTGATATGCTTCCCATTACTGATAAATTAGACCAGGTTGGCTATTGGGCCCTGGAAGCCTGGGGTGGGGCGACCTTTGATTCGGCGATTCGGTTCTTGAACGAAGACCCCTGGGAACGGCTCAAGAAGCTTAAGGCGGCCTTGCCCCGCACCAAGATCATGATGCTGCTTCGGGGGCAGAATCTCCTGGGGTACCGGCATTATGCAGACGATGTGGTGGCTAAGTTCGTGGAAACCGCAGCCAAAGACGGGGTGGATGTGTTCCGGATATTTGATGCCTTAAACGATCCCCGAAATTTCAAGGCTGCCACTGATGCGGCCAAGAAAACAGGCAAACATATTCAGGCTGCAATTTCCTATGCCACTACTCCTTTCCATACGATTGAAAAGTATGTAGAGCTGGCCAAAGATTACGCCACGGTAGGGGCGGATTCTCTTTGTATCAAGGATATGTCCGGTCTTTTAAAGCCCTATGAAGGCTATGACTTAGTGAAAGCCCTCAAAAAAGCCGTGGATATTCCCATAGAAATCCACTCCCACGCCACCACCGGTATGTCTGTTGCCACCTTGGTTAAGTGCGCTGAGGCTGGCGCGGATATCCTTGACACGGTTATCTCCTCCCTGGCCATGGGTACGAGCCACAGCCCTACCGAAACCATGGTGGAGATCTTTAAGGGTACCCCCTACGACACGGGCTTGGACATCAACCTGCTCCTGGAAATCGCCGCGTATTTCCGGGAGGTTCGCAAGCATTATAAGCAGTTCGAGTCCAGTTTTCTGGGAGCGGATACCCGGATCTTAGTGTCCCAGGTTCCCGGAGGGATGCTTTCTAACCTGGAAGGCCAATTAAAGGAACAAGGGGCTTCCGATAAGATCGACGCGGTCCTCAAGGAAATTGCCGTGGTACAGAAGGACTTTGGCTATCCGCCTCTGGTTACCCCGTCGAGCCAGATCGTGGGAACCCAAGCGGTCTTCAACGTCCTCTTTGGTAGGTACAACAAGCTCACCGGTGAATCCATAGACCTCTTGGCAGGTAAATACGGCGCCTGTCCAGCTCCCAAAAACCCGGAAGCAGTGAAAAAAGCCCTGGAGACCCTCAAGCTCGAAAAAGAGATCACCCACCGGCCCGCGGATGATATTCCCCAGGAATATGAAAAACTCGAAGGGGAGGCCAAAAAGGTCCTGGGAACCGACCGGGTTACGGTAGAAGATGTGCTCACCTACGCCATGTTTCCCAAGGTTGCCCCAGACTTCTTCAAGAAACGGTCCCAAGGACCGGTGCAGTTTACCGCGGAACCGCTAGCCCCTGCCCCGGTTCCTGCGGCAGCTCCAGCCCCTTCGAATCAACCGGCCAAATACGTGGTCAATGTAAATGGCGCGGATTATACCGTGGTGGTTTCCCCTGCTGGTGTAGGGCCAGCGGTGACCACCGTAGTTCCGGTTCCGGCAACCAGTCCCGCTCCCGTGGCAGCTCCGGTTCCGGCAGCCGCGGCTCCTTCTGGAGGCGGTACGGTGATCCCCTCCCCAGTGGCAGGTACCCTCATCCGTTATGGGGTGGCTGAAGGGGCCCAAGTGGCTTCCGGGACTACGGTCATCATCATTGAGTCGATGAAGATGGAATTGGAGATCAAGGCCACTACCGCGGGAAAGATTCACTTCCTGGTTCCCACCGGAACCCAGGTAGCTTCCCAGCAGGCCCTGGCCGAGATTCAATAGGGTACAGTATGCTCAACCATAAAAAGGACCCGGTATGGGTTACGAAAATATGTCTTGTTTTAGTGGTGGGCGCCGTGGTGTTTTCCTTTATGCCCCGGGCGCTGGCCCAGGTTTCAGGGGCGGGGAATCCCGGGGAGTATATCATCCCGGGAAGTGAGAATATTCCAAACATTTCTTTTGGTAGCTTTATCCGGAATATTGCGGAAACTACGGGTTTGTTTGCCTTTATCACCAATGCAGTGGAAAAAACAACCCCCGCAGGGGAGCCTATCACCATCTTTGGTTGGCAGGAACTGCTCATGGTGGTGGTGGGTTTCATCATTGTGTACCTGGGGGCGGTGAAGGGTTTTGAACCCTTGCTCCTCATCCCTATTGGGTTTGGGACCGTCTTCGTGAACATCCCCTTTGCGGGAATGGGGGATCCTCCCCACGGCTTCCTCCATATTATCTATGAGACTGGGGTGGGGAACGAGTTCTTCCCCCTGCTCATCTTCATGGGTATTGGGGCCATGACCGACTTTGGACCTCTTATCGCCAATCCCAAGACCGCAATCCTCGGAGCTGCGGCCCAGTTTGGGGTCTTCGGTACCCTCTTCGGTATAGGCCTAGCCAACTACCTCCCTGGAGTGAACTTTAACCTCAAGGAAGCCAGTGCCATGGCGATCATCGGAGGCGCAGATGGGCCTACCACGATTTACATTGCCGCCCAGCTTGCACCCCACCTTTTGGCTACCGTGGCAGTGGCGGCCTATTCCTACATGGCCTTGGTACCTATCATCCAGCCCCCTATCATGAAAGCCTTAACCACCAAGCAGGAGCGGCTCATCAGGATGAAACAGCTCAGGCCGGTTTCCACGGTAGAAAAGATCTTTTTCCCTATGGTAGTGTTTATCCTGTCTATTCTGCTCATCCCTGCTGCGGCGCCTCTCATCGGGTGTCTCATGTTCGGCAACTTCATCAGGATGTGCGGGGTGGTGGAACGGCTCAGTAAGACCCTCCAGAACGAGCTTATGAACATCGTGTCTATCTTCCTGTCCTTGGGGGTCGGCAGTCAAATGACCCCGGAGAAGTTTCTCAATCCCTCGTCCCTTATCATCGTGGTGATGGGCTTAGTGGCCTTTACCATTGCTACGGGTACGGGGATTTTAGTGGCTAAGGGCATGAACCTGTTCCTCAAGGAGAAGATCAATCCCCTCATTGGGTCTGCCGGGGTTTCTGCGGTGCCGATGGCCGCACGGGTTTCCAACAAGGTGGGTCTTGAAGAGGATCCGGGGAATTTCCTCATCATGCACGCCATGGGTCCGAATGTGGCCGGGGTTATTGGAACCGCTATAGCTGCGGGGGTTATGATTGCAGTCTACGGCGGATAAAAGCGACGAGCCCGGGAGGACTTAGCCCAGAAAGCCCCCTTAAAGGGCTTGAGCGCGAATTAGCGGTATTAAAAAGTATTTCATGGAAGGTGAGCATGATAGATTTACATAGCGATACGCTGGAAGATGAAGATTTCGATACTATTCTATCTTCAGATATTGATTTCTCGGGGACGATCAGCTTTGAAAAGCCTTTTCTTATCCGGGGTACAGTGCGGGGTGAAATCATTGCTACGGGACTACTTATGATCGATCCTGAGGGCGTGGTGGATGCCCATATTAACGCCCCTCAGGTGATCATTCGGGGCATAGTCAATGGAAACATTACGGCAGCGGATAAGGTAGAAATAAGTCCCACCGGAAGGCTCAAGGGTAATATCACCACCCAAGAGATTGCCCTTGAGTCAGGCTGCAAGTTTAACGGCTATTGTACTATGCATGAAAAAAATGAAGGAAATGCACCTACCTCATAAGGTTCCCTGGGTAGGGCTTATACTGTTTCTGTTTCCGTGGGGACTGGGCGTTGCCCAGGTACGGCCCGACGCCCTGGTAGAATACCGTAATGGTAACTATGAACGGGCAGTTTCCATTTGTATGGATGAAATCGTGGCAAATTCCCGTAACCTCGATGCCCATGTGGTGCTCTGCTGGAGCTTGATACGGCTCAACCGCTACCAGGAGGCCCTGCCCTATGCCCAGGCAGGCCGGAACCTCAGCCGTTATGATCCGCGAATCATCGAAATCTTGGGAGAAATCAGCTATTACGAAGGCCGGAACCGGGAAGCCTTGCAGTATTTCCAGGAATATATCAACTTTGCCCCAGAAGGAACCCGAATCGAAACCGTGTATTACTTTATCGGAGAGATTTATATCCGTCTTGGCCGTTTCCGCCATGCGGATATCGCCCTTTCCACCGCGGTTCATTGGCAGCCGGGAAATGCTTCCTGGTGGACCAGGCTGGCCTATGCTCGGGAAAATGCTGGGGATCTATCAGAAGCTATTAGCGCCTATGAGCGGGCCTTGTCCCTGAACGCCCAACTAGCAGATGCCCGTCGGGGTTTGACCCGCGCCCGTCAGGCATTAGGTGGGCAATAAGCCCATGCTTTCCGTATCCTTGTATACCTTTGGTTGCAAGATCAATCAGCTTGAGAGTGAAGCTATTGCCCATGCTTTCAGCCTGCGGGGTTTTAGGGTCCTGCCTTGGAATGGAGCCGCAGGGGAAGATGTGGATATCCTGGTGTTTAATACCTGTACGGTAACTTCCAAGGCTGAACAAAAAGCCCGGCGGGTCATTCGAAAAGCCTTGCGGGATCATCCCCAGGCGGTTCTTATGGTAACCGGCTGTTATGCCCAAATGGCGAGAGAAGTGCTGGAGGCCCTGGGACAGGAGCGGGGTCTTGCTTCTTTAGATGCAAACCGCCTGGTGGTGGTATCGGGGGATGCGAAAAGCCTGTTTTTGGATCTGCCGGGTTTTCTTGCGCAAACCATGCCGCACGAGCTGACCCTGGTTTTGCTCTCCCAATGGCTGCGGGAAAAGGAGACCCTCAAGACCTTTGCAACTGAGCGATTCCGCTTTAGTCCCGGAGATTTTTTCCTCCATTCGCGGGCCTCGCTGAAGATTCAAGATGGTTGTGATAATCACTGTTCTTACTGCCGGGTACGGCTTGCCCGGGGGAGGAGTGTCAGTCTTGAAGCGGACCAGATCCGCGCTACTTTGCAAGCTTTGGAAGCCAAAGGCTATGGAGAAGCGGTGTTAACCGGGGTAAATATCACCCAATATCGGGATACCGGCATACACCGGGAAGGGGTGCTGCATCTGGGTGGGCTCTTGAGCTATCTCCTTGCGGGAACCGAGCGTATCAGGCTACGGCTCTCGTCCCTTGAACCAGAGGGGCTCACCGAGGAGTTGCTGGCTGTTCTGGGGCATCCGCGGATTCGGCCTCATTTTCATCTTTCCCTCCAGTCCGGCAGCCCCCGGATCCTAGAGCAGATGGGGCGTAGGTATACCCCACAGGATGTGGAAAGGGGGATACGCTGCTTGCGAGAGCTTAAAGACGACCCCTTTCTGGGTTGCGATATTATCACCGGGTTTCCCGGTGAAACCGAGGAAGCCTTTGAAGAGACCTTTACCCTCTGTAGGCGCAGTGGTTTTGCCTGGATCCATGCCTTTCCCTATTCCCCCCGGCCTGGCACCGCGGCATATACCTATGCAGGGACGGTGAGTGAAAGGGACGCGGTCCTTCGGGCAGCGCGGCTTGGGGCCCTGAGCCGTGCAGGACGGCAGACTTATAGCCGCGGCTGGCTGGGGCGAGAAGTGGAAGCAATCCTTGAGGCATCCAAGGAATGCAAGTCTCCTTTTGTTACTGCGGTATCGGATAATTATCTTAAACTACTGGTGCAATTTCCTGATCAGGCGCCACCTCCTAGGGGGAGTGCCATCCGATGTAAGATCTGTGGGCTTCCTAATAGGGGAGCAGACTTTTCCCGCTTTGACGCCCTCGGGGAATACCTACCGGATGAGTCGGTCTTGAGTCCGGGCAATCCTGGCTGCGAAAAGAACCCAGTAAATACGGAAAACATCAGATCCAGTTTATCCATAACGCGCTATCCGCTTGAACCCGTTTAATTGACAAAACATCCGCTCTACCTTATTTCGTTGTTTATATATAATTCCTTATAAACCCAATGCCCCACTGATTATCAAGTACCAGTATAGGGATATTCGTATTCTTTCCTCCCAGGGCTTGTTTCCCATTTTTTTAATGACCCCACCAGATTCAGATATATCTGCGCAGTTTGTCGGATTTCCACCAACAAAAAACCCGCCTTTCGACGGGGTTTTTACGAGGTTTGGGAACAATGACCAAACGGCCATTGTTCCCGTTCAGATTCCCTAACGACTCAACAAAGTATACGGACCGTCATGCGGACGCCGCAGTCGGCTTGGTTGCTGGCACCGGGGTGTTTGGACCGCCCTTGAGTTTTAGCTCCTTGCCTTTGATGCCCATCTGATCGCGAAGTTCCGCATATTCTTCACGGATGTGCTTCTCCGCCCATTCCTGGTCGGCGATTTTTTCCACACGGCAGGCGGCGTACTTGTACTCAGGGGTGTTGCTCACCGGGTCCAAGGCGGCCTTGGTGAGCTCGTTACACGCGCCTATCCACCACTGGTAGGTCATGTAGACGGCGCCCTTTTTCACCCGCTCGGTAGGCAGACAACGCGCGATACAGTAACCGCGCTTGGAGACAATCTTGACGAGCTCTTCCTGTCGGACACCGAGAGCCTCGCAGTCCTCGATACTCATCTGCACCCAGCCGGGTTCATCTTCAAGGTTGCGCAACAGCCGGCAGTTCCCGCTCATGGTGCGCACCGAGTAGTGGCCGACTTCGCGGGCTGTGGAAAACACCATCGGGAACTCGTCGTTTTCAAGTTCCGTCGGCGGACGCCAGTCCGTTCCGTAGAACTTTGCCTTTCCATCCGGGTGGGCAAACTTGCCGCCCTTGTGGAGGAACGGCGTCCCCTTGTCGTTCATGGACTTGTCCCTGCACGGCCACTGTACGCCGCCCAGTTTTTCGAGCTTCTCGTAGGTCGCGCCGGCAAAGCCCGGGCACAGATCAATGAGCTCGTTCCAGATCTCCTCGGTGTTGTTGTAGTGCATCGGGTAACCCATCGCCGTGGAAATGGCGCAGATGATTTCCCAGTCGGTCTTCACGTCACCCTGGGGCTCAATGAGCTTACGAACACGCTGAAACCCACGGTCGCAACAGGAATAAACCCCTTCATGCTCGCACCAGCCTGTCGAGGGAAGGATAACATCCGCATGACGGCCGGTCTTGTTCATGAAAATGTCCTGCATCACGACAAAATCGCACTTGTCCAGCGCCTCCCGCACCTCGGCAAGGTCGGGATCCGACTGCGCGGGATCCTCTCCAAATATGTAGTAAGCGTGAATCCGTTTTGCCGGATCCTTTTCATGCAGTACGCGGTGCGGCACATGGGTGATGGGACAGCCTATCTGGTCGGGCAATTTTTCAACGCCCCAGGCCTTTTCAAACTTTTCCCGTATGACCGGGTCGGTGACGCTCTGATATCCGGGGAAACAGTTCGGCAACGCGCCCATATCACACGCGCCCTGTACGTTGTTCTGACCGCGAACCGGGCCGATACCGGTAGAGGGACGACCGAAGTTACCGGTCATGATGGCAAGGTTGGCAAGGCCCTTCACCACGTCCACTGCCTGGGCAAACTGACAGACACCCATGCCGTAGAGGATCATAGAACGGCCTGATGCCGCATACATCCGCGCCGCCTTTCGTATGTCTTCCGCGGGAACCTGCGTTATCCCTTCCGCATATTCCGGCGTGTACTTTGCCACGATGGGCACAAGCTCATCGAAACCGTTTGCATGCTGCTCAATGAAATCCCGGTTGATGAGGTTTTCGTTGATGATGACATGAGCCATCGCGTTCACCAGCGCGAGATTCGAGCCGTTTTTGAGCTGGAGGTGCATATCCGCGATACGCGCCGTCTCAATCCTTCGGGGATCGACACAGATGATCTGCGCCCCTTTTTCCTTGGCACGGACAATTCTCCGCGCAACAATAGGATGGGAATCCGCCCCGTTATAACCAAAAACCAAGAGAAGTTTAGCGTCCTCGATTTCGGGAACGCCCATTGACATCGCGCCTGAACCAAGCGAAAACTGTAGACCCGCTACAGAAGGCGCGTGTCATATACGTGCGCAGTGGTCAACGTTATTGGTGCCGATACACGCACGCATAAATTTCTGCATGATGTAGTTGGCTTCGTTGCCCGGACCGCGCGCCGAACCGGTACCCATGATGGCATTGGGACCGAACTTTTTCTTAATCTCGGTCAAACGCCCCGCCACATAAGAAATGGCCTCGTCCCATTCGACCTCCACAAGAGGACTGCTCCTCCCGCCCTTACGAATCATCGGCTTTTTAAGACGCTTGGTAAGAATCTGCGGATCATTAAGATAATCCCAGCCATACCAGCCCTTTAGACAGAGGGTTCCCTCATTGGTGCGACCGTTCGCCGGCACAGCTTCCAGAACTTTGTTCTGATCAGTATCCACCGTGAACAGGATCTGACATCCCGCGCCGCAATATGCACAGGTACTCTGAATTTCTTTGATATTTGACATACACTACTCCTTCACATTTATAATAGCATAAACACTTGACTTGTCAAGGGACACATTGCCTAATAATTTTTCTAGCCGAAATCAGACCACCGGAGCCTGTTTCACCGTACCCCTTTTCCCGGTTTATCCGCAACAGTATGATGCAAGGAAATATTTGGGGTTCCGCCTTTCGCATAAAAAACCCTTAAGAGCCTTGACATTTTGAAAAATAATGCTATACTTTTCTTTAATGTATAAAGACCACGTAGACCTATATTACTCCCCCCCCCCCCCCCTATGGTTTGTTCTTTATAAACCGGTTCAGCGGGACGAAGGGGTTGTAAGCTGCTGCGTTCCAGGGTTTGAGCCTTTTTCCCCCTTCTTTTTTATAGGTGTTCCTATCCCCCCTCCTGAGGGCTTTACCGGATCACCGCTATTCTCTATAGCCCTTATTAGGATGCTATAAGCCTCTCATAGCATCCTATAAGCCCTTCATAGAGCACTATAAACCCCTCATAGCATTCTATAAAACGCTCTTAGCACCCTATACATCCCTTATAGCGTCCCTTAAGCGGACTATAACCCATCCCAAGGAGGTCTCCATGGAGGATTACATCCCCACCAAAGAAGCGGACTTTGTCGAGTGGAGCGGCAACCTGATTGCCGTATCCAAGACGAATAGCACGGTCTGGGACTTGCCGGACGTTCAGGTTACGGAACTTGAAACCCTGCGCACCCAGTTCAAGGCCCTGCACGAAAAATGCCAAACCCCGGCTCATACGGCCCTGGATACGCAGGAGAAGAACGAGCGGAAGGCCTTGGGGATCCCCATTCATGACCAAAAGCCCACCCCTCACCCGCTGCCTGATTCTCATCCGGTCATCACCGTGGAAAGTAAAAACCCCTTTGAGCTTATCCTGCATATCCACGATTCCGCGAGCGGGAAACGGGCAAAGCCGGAACACACCAATGGAGCGGTCCTGTTCTGGGAAGTGAGCAAGAAGCCCATCACCAATACTCAGGACTTCAAGACCAGCCTCTTGATAACCCGCACACCCCATCGTATGAATTTTTCCCCAGTGGATCGGGGGAAGATCCTGTATATGGCGGGGCAGTGGCAAAACAGGACCGGGGAGAAGGGGCCCTGGAGTGAGGTAGTAAGCGCGGTTATTCCCTAGAGACGAGCGGATGGAGCAGGCCAAGCCGGGCTCCCTATAAAACAGGCACAAGCTGCCCGTATGGGCGCTTATTTATAAGAAAGAGACCCCCAAAGCCGGTTCAATTCTTGGCGGAACTCCGGCTCTGAGGGTGGGCTAAAAGCATGGTCAGTATACCCCTAATTGAGGCGGAAGGCCATGCGGGTAGTCCTCTTTTGGGTTGAGCAGAACAGTTTATGAAACGTAAACGGTTACTTTCGGGAATACTCGGCATCCTGCTGGTATTCGGCATCTTGTTATTTACCGCCTGCCCTACTGATGACAACGACACCAGTGGCGGTACCAACAGCGGGGACAATGGTAACAACGGGGATAATACCGGTGGCAACAACGGCGGTAACAACGAGGACAACCAGGGCGGCAATAACAGCGATACCCGGCAGGAAGGGGTGTACATCGGGATTATTTCTTTTGCCGGAGAGGCAGAGGACTTAACCAACGGGGTTCCTGTTTTGCTTAATACGGCGGGAAAAAATACCCTGCTCAATAAGCTTAGTTCAGGCTACGCTATTTCATCTAAATCGGGGACCGCGCTCTTCTATGCAGTGCACAAGGCATTGGCTAATCTTAAAAGCAGGGACACCCAGTATCCTCCTAAGCTTGATTCGGTAAATGTGGTTACTTTTACGGACGGCCTGGATAACGGATCCACGGGAATGTCTGCGGCAAATCCAATTGAAGAAAAAACCTTCGATAGTGATAATGCCTATACCACCTATTTAAGCGGAGAAATTACCAGCCGCACCATAGCGGGTAAGCCCATTACCGCGTATTCCGTAGGCGTCGCGGGAAACGATGTTGCCGATACGACAAAGTTTCAGAGCGATTTGGCAAAGATAGCCAGTCAGGGGAAAAGTCAGAGCTTAACGGATTTTGGAAACCTGCAATCGACTTTTCAGAGCATTGCCAACGGCTTACAGATAACCCACACGAGTACCACCTTTACGATGAAGACCACCTTGCTTTCAAGCGGTACCAAGGTGCGTATGACCTTTGATGTAACCGGTATGAATCCCTCGGACGCGGAGTCGTCGTCAAAATATATCGAAGGGACCATAACCAGAGCGGGAACAGGCTCAAACATGACGTATACCTTTGGTAGTATAACCTACAAAGGCGGACTGGGTTCATCTGAGGGCGCAGGTCCCATAAGCGGCGCCATAAATGGGTCAGAGGTCAATTTTACCTTTACCTGGGTTGCAGGCTATAATCCGTCTACGGATGAATCAAAAGCGAAACAATGGCTTAAGGCTCCCGATGTAACGGCATGGCAGGTAAACAGTGAATATGATGTAGGGGGCGCGACGAATACCCAGACCGAGAAGCGTTCCTCAATTATGTATCTCGTATTGGATTCCAGCAGATCCTTAAATGCCACGCAAATTGGGCAGATTAGAAGCGCGGCGACCACTTTTATCAATTCCCTTTATGACCAGCTTAATGGCAGCAGCCCCAGCACGCCGTCTGAGCCCAGCGAACCGTCTCAGCCCTCCACCAGCCTCAGCGCGCCTACCGACGTAGAGGCGAAGGCGGAGTCTTCAAACAGTATCTCCGTGTCTTGGAATTCAGTATCAGGAGCTTCCTACTACAAAATATACCGCAGCGGTTACAGTTCCGGCTCGTATCAATTGTTAGACGAATCCACGAGCACGAGCTTTACCGATACGGGAGTATCATCGAATACGACCTATTATTACAAGGTAAGCGCGGTGAACAACGCGGGAGAAAGCGCTCAATCCACCTACGCTTACGCAACGACCTCCAGCGGAAGCGATGATCCCTATAAACCCGGCAATCCCACCGGCGACGATTACTCCGGATCATCCTCCGCTACTGCCATCACCCTATATCCCGGTGCCCAGCAATCTGGCGCGTTAAGTTCTAATTCCCCTGAAGTGTGGTATCGTGTTACCGTATATAGTGGTGAAGCATATTATGTATGGGGAAAAAGCGAATCCGGTGTTGTCTTTACTATCTACGAAAAAAGCTATGGTGAGGATATGAAGTACCTAGACGATATCACCATATATTCCAGTGGAGAGTATCTACTTCCATCAAGCGGAACCTATTATATACAAGTTTCGCCGCCCTATAACTACTATTACAGCACCTATAGTATTGGGATATCTTCCTCCTATTAAGAACCTGCGGCTCTAAGCGGCCTTGGGCGCTCCTTCCGGGGGCGCCGCTTTTTTATCCTCTAAAGAAAGGTTTGGATGATGCCGTCTATTTCGGCAGCGTTATAGGAGACCGCGCTGTACCATTGGCCGTATTCTTTGAGGGAATTCACCGTTTCTATCCACTGTTCCAGGGCTTTTTTCTTTGCCTGGGCCTGGCGATTATCCTGCCCTTTGGTTTCAAGCACCAGAATGGCGCGGTTGTCCAGTTTGATGAGGAAGTCCGGGTAGTAGGTGTGGGGTATGCCGTTATGGGTGTAGGAGACGCCGAAACCGAGATGGTCGTTTTTGGCATAGGCTGCCACATGCGGGTTGTGTTCGAGTTTTATTGATTCTTGGCCTTCCATTTTGCTGTCCCATACGCAATGGCTGATATGGGATTTCTTGGTGGGGAAGCAGTGCTTCAAGGTATGCCAGGTCTGCATATCCCCGGTAGAACGTACCTTTTTTACCGGGTCAAAAACCGGGGTGTACCGGAGGGTGGAGGCAAATTCGATATACTGCCAGACGTGCCGGACAATAACATTCAGGTTCAGTAGCTTGAGTATGCGGATTTCCAGGGGGTCTATAAACAACGCCGGTTCTATGACGATTCTGCCGCTGGAAAGATAGGTTTCAACAAAACTAAAAAGCCGGCCTAACAGCGCATAGGGGGTCGTCTCTTTTTTCCAGTCTGCCTCTATTTCATTATAAAGCCGGCCTACAGCGTTAAACCACAACTGCTGAAAGCGCAAGGTTTGATGGTTTTTTATGAGGTCTATTGTTTTCCTTATGTCCAGGTTCGGTTTGCCTTCCAGTATGGGAAAGAGGTCCGCACGAAAAGGAGTGTTAGCTGCATCTATGGTTAGGACCGGAATTTTTTTGAAGTCCAGGTCAAGCCGGGGCTTTTTGTCCGCTTTGATCTGTATAATATTCGGCCAGAAAAGCGCGTATTTCCCTTTGTCAGGAAGGACGTAAATCCGTGTCGGGTTCTTTGGGGGTGTCTTGCTGCTTTCGTCTTCTTCATGGGGAAGGAACGTAAAGGGTATGCCAAAAATATTGACATACTCAGGCTCAAAAAGTTTCGATCCTTCCTTGAGTTCATAGGATGTGCGGCGGAGTCCCCGGCCTACTACCTGTTCGCATAACAACTGGCTTGAGAAGGCCCGCAATCCTAATATATGGGTTACGGTTTTCGCGTCCCATCCTTCGGTAAGCATACTTACGGAAATAACGTTGCGTATTTGCTCACCGCTTTCGCCTATCTGTCCTACGGTGTCTACCTTTTGACGCAGGAGTTCAGCCTGTTTGTCCTTGGTTAATCTGGTTTCCCCTTCCCCTTCTTCGATTATGGCGCCGGAGAGATCCAATTGTTTTTCCTCGGCTTTTTCCAGCACTTTTGAGTCTATATGAAGCATGTACTGCTTTTCGCAGAGTTCTTTTATGGCTATATCGCCGCGCTCAAAAGCCGATTTAATACGGGCAGCAGTTTCAGTGCGGTTGGCTACGGAAATCATCACCGGGGGAACCGGTGAATAGGGAAGCTTCGTCTGGGGATTTATGGAACGCCAAGCCTTAAACGTTTCAAGATAGTCAGTACCGAGAATATGGTAGGCGGTTTCTACCAAAGGAGGGAGTGCAGCGGTTTCCTCCGATGGCTTGGACAATTCAGCTTTTATGTCGGGGTCGGCGTAGAGGTGGTAAAGTTTTGAACGGAGTTCGTCGGTCACCTGATTACTGTCATCACGAATTACCACACGGGGAGTTTTAACAAGGCCGGATTCTATTCCGTCCGTCAGGCCAAAGTCGCTGACGATCCATGAAAACAGGGTTTCCCCGTCGTTCTTTTTACCGGAGGGGATAAAAGGGGTCGCGGAAAAATCGTAGCAGGCCAGGATGGTCCGGGCGGCGTGAATGCGGTCAAGGCCGCTAATCCAGAGGGTAGCTTCTTTGACGGCTTCTTTTTCTTCTCTTGAGCGTTTTACTGGTTCGGCAGAATTAAGCCTCCATGCGTGATGAGCTTCGTCGTTTATTACCAGTATATCTTTTGACTTTGCAAGGGGGCCCAGCACGGAACGGGAAAAGGCCTCGTCGCTTTTTGGCGGGCGCTTGTCCACAGACTTTTTTTTAGCCAGCACTTCCGCACTGTCCCAGGAAAGGGCTTGCCAGTTGCGGATAAACACCTTGCCCTGGTTGAGTTTGTCCTGCAGTTCCGGGGGGATAATGTTGAACTTGTGGTAGTAACTTTCCGATCCGGCGGTTTCCAAAACTTTCAGGCGGTTTTTCACGGTGAGACCGGGGGCTACGATAAAAATATTTTTTGAAAAACTTTTGTCCTGGGGATATGAAACCTTGTTGCAAATCTGCCATGCTATGAGCATAGCCATGACGGTAGTTTTACCGCCGCCGGTGCAGAGTTTGGTACAGAGGCGTTTGAACGCTCCTCCGTCTCCCTTTATGTCTATGCCGGTTTTATCGGCCTCCGGGGCTTCGGTAAGCCAGATTAAGGTTTCGATGGCGTCAAGCTGACAGAAGAAAAAGGGATAGTCTCTGGTCTTGCGGTTGTTCCAGTGGGTAATGAGTTTGCGGGTTGTTCCGGTTATGCCGGGATAGTTGTTCTGCCGCCATGCTTTTACCCGATCACGAATTTGGTTTATCCGGGGGATTTGGATGAACATGCCGGAATCATTAAAACTGTCCGATCCGGGGGTCGCAACGGTATATCCTGCGGGACGGCGACCCGGCTTGCGTACCCAAGACTGAAGAGCAGAGTCGTAATCCCAGTATTCAGCGGGTTCATCGTAAGGAGAATTGATGATAAGGCGGTCTATCTTTTTAGCCATTGGATGCTCCGGGTTCGGTGAGAAATAAGCGTTACTAACTCCGTGGAGAATATGGTTATGGTCTTTACTGAAACGGGTAATCTGTTTGCTTTTATGGTTCCGTCATATTTGAGTGTTCTATTCGCTGTCGGAACAATCTCTTGAACAAGCCGCTGGCCTTTTATAAAGTATACCTTGATGCTGTTTGCGGCTATCATAACGGGATTTTCACATTCTTTAGTTACACGGATTGTCTGAGCATTATCTACATTAAACCTGATTTTTTTGAAGGGTACCGATTTGATATAATCAAAATTCCGGTTGAGTAAATTGTATATAATATTCAATATGGTTGTTTTGCCATACCCATTGGGGCCAGTCAGGAGGGTAATTCCTTCAGCGTTGGTTAAGGTTAGGTCATAATCGAATTGTCCGAAAAGTTTTTCTATGCTGATGCTTAATACCTTCATCGCTGTGTCTCCTCTAAAAAGGCCCATGCCGGATGTTCAGGCATATAGCAGTTTTTCCTGAGGAATTGGGATTCCCGTCCCAAAGAGCGGGCTGTCCCTTTCACTCTAATAGATACTTTATACGTCATTATTTTTCCCCTACCGCCATTACTTTCATGCTCTCGATGCCCCGGTCGTCCACAATTTTTACGGCTATCTGCGCCCGTTTCGGGACCGCGAAGGGAATTGATTCGGTTCCGTGGTACTTTTCCATGAGGTCGAAGTCGATTTCAGCTTTGAGGGTTTTCGCCAGGCGGTTCCAGCCTTCTTTTTGGTCTTCCAGGGGAAAAAATATCTGCGCGGGGTTGAGGGACATACCATCGTAATCGGTATCCAGGAGCCACATGGCGATTTGGCTGGCGTCCCCTGAAACTACGGTGCGGTTTTTCACATCGTAATAATCGTAGCCTGCAACCTTTACCTTATATTTCCCGGAGTGTTCGCCTTTTTTTATCTTGATGAGTTCCACATCGGGCTGGCCCACAAGCCAGAAACTTTGACTTCCGGGTGTTTTCTTTTTGAGGTCTGCGGTGATGAGGTCGGTGTTCATCTGGACTTTCAGGAGAGTTATGCCTCCTCGGGGTTTATAATCGCTGATAAAATTCGCGGCTGCAGGGTCGGCATGGAAATAGGCGAAAATCAGGAATGACGGCATCGGGAAATTTTCGGTTTCCTGCAAAACGAGATCCACCGTGCGGATATCCAGGGCGGTATTTTCACTGGCAAAATGGATCAAGGCCCGGCGGGGTGGGCCGCCAGGGGATGATGCTTCTTTTGTCTCGGCTTCCGCATGGATAAACGCCGCGCCGCTCAGGGCTTCCACGCGTGAAAATTGTATTTTTTTTCCACCCTTGCCCAAAATGCCGGTGGCTTTGAGTTCCTCCATCCAGTCAAAGTGTTTTTTCCCGGCGTTGGCGTAGAACAGCCTTGATTCGGTTTCCTCGTTTTCCGCAAGGGGTTTTACCACGGGCAAGCCTATGGGCGCGGGAAGGGCTTCCACGGTGAAGGGGCCGGATATGCGGACTTTTTTCTTTTCGATTTCCGGCTGGTCGTAGAGGGTTTCCTGTTCCGGCGGTTCGTTGTTGGCTATGGACTTGAGGGTTATGTGGGGGACCGTTTTGTAAACGAAGCCGCTGGAGACGCCCTGTTCCGGGTGGGCGAGTTTGTAGTAATCGAAGGTGGCGGTCATGAGGCGCTTTTTGGCAAGGGTAATGGCGATACGGGAGGTGTCGCAGGTGATCCAGCGTCGGCCCCACTGCTCCGCAACGTAGGCGGTGGTCCCGCTGCCGCAGGTAATGTCCAGCACGAGGTCGCCGGGATCGGTGGTCATAAGGAGGCAGCGGGAGATGACATCACTGTTTGTTTGGACTACATAAATTTTATCTGATGAAAAACCTGAAACACCCGTATTTAGCCATGCATTATTAATAGGCAGTACAGGATAATCATCTAAAAACCTAACGTAACTCAACGTTTCTCCAGTTGCAACGATTCTATTTTCTTTGACCAACTTTTCAAGACCAGTTGGATAATTTGCTTTCCAATGATTGTTTATTTGAGGATTAAAAATTTTACCGTTAAATTCAAAAGGAGTTGGTTCATTCGATGGGCCTTGACTTGTCAGATCGCCCAATCGATATAATCTTGCCTTTTTTGGAAGCTCTTTTTCCCCTCGCCGTTCTTCCGGTGTAAGAGGACGGCGTTCACCATTGGATAATTGTATGTAACGATAATTACCATGTTCATCACCCTTCAGTGGATCTTTGGGCTCATAAAGTTGCCGATATTTCTGTTGGCTTTTATTTTTTGTATACCATAAAATAAAATCACCAATTCTACTCAATGAATTTGTTTCAAAGCCACCAGTTGTT
>JAITJS010000138.1 GCA_031278815.1 Treponema sp. | reverse complement strand
TAGATCCACATAAGATTTTGATATTTCCTAATTCATTATACGACAAAGAATTAGGAAATATCGATTTTTAAGTCCTTATGATCTTTTAACAAAAATATGAGTTTTCAGAGGTTCCCTATATGCCTATCTTAAAGTATTATTAGGCGAAACAAAAAAAGAAAAAGAAATGATAAAAGATCTAAAAAGAGATTATAAAAATAAGGAACATTGGAATTTGGATTCTGAATTCATTGTTCCATTAAAAGAATTTTTATTAAGATATATATAATAAGTTCGTGGCAATTTTTGTTGCAAAATAACGGCTAAAGGAATTATTGGCTATGCGAGGGTATTCCAAACTTCGCATAACGAGGCTGTCGAATAAATCGTTTTTGGGCAGGGATGGAGGTCCCCGCCGGTGGGTCGGGGACCTCCATCCCTCAAGTCCGGTGGTGCGGTTCATTATTCACACATCCAGATTGCTCACCATCAAGGCGTTCTCCTCGATAAACTGCCGGCGGGAAGCCACATTCTCGCCCATCAGGGTGGTGAAGATCCGTTCCGCCTCCACCGCATCGTCCAGGTGGACCTGGATGATGTTCCGCTGGGTGGGATCCATGGTGGTAACCCACAGTTGGTCCGGGTTCATCTCTCCCAGGCCCTTGTACCGCTGAATGCCCACTTTTTCCGGGTCCCGGCCTGACTCCGCCAAGAGCCGGTCTTTTTCCGGATCATCATAGGCATAAAAGGTCTTTTTTTCATAGCTGATCTTGTACAGTGGGGGCATGGCCAGGTATACATGCCCCCGTTCAATAAGGGGCGTCATGTACCGGTAAAAAAAGGTGAGCAGCAGGGTCCGGATGTGGGATCCGTCCACGTCCGCATCCGCCATGATGATGATCTTGTAGTACCGGATCTTGGCGATATTGAATTCGTTCCCCGCGCCTCCGCCAATACTGGCGATAATGGGTTGGAGCTTGTCATTGGTGATCACCTTCTCGATACGGGTCTTCTCCACGTTGAGCATCTTCCCGAAAAGGGACAAAATGGCCTGGTACTGCCGGTTCCTGCCCATCTTAGCGGAACCTCCTGCAGAATCCCCCTCCACGATGAACAGCTCACACTTGGCCGGGTCTTTCTCAGAACAATCCGCCAACTTTCCCGGAAGCCCCGCGCTGTCCATGGCGTTTTTCCGGCGGGTCGCCTCCCGGGCCTGCCGGGCCGCAATCCGGGCCTTGGCTGCCAGGACCGATTTTTCCAGAATACTGGCAATCACCTCAGGATGCTGATCAAAATACAGTTCCAGATGCTCGTTTATAAAGGAGTCTACGATACTTTTTACTTCAGAATTGCCCAGTTTTGCCTTGGTCTGGCCCTCAAACTGGGGATTAGGAACCTTCACGGACAGCACTGCGGTAAGCCCTTCCCGAACATCCTCCCCGGAAAGGGTATCATCCAGTTTCTTGGCCTGTTTGGACTTCTTGAGAAAGTCATTCAAAGTCTTGGTGAGTGCAGACTTGAACCCCATCAAGTGGGTACCCCCCTCCCGTGTGTTGATATCGTTCACGAAGCTATACATGATCTCGTTAAAGCCGTCGTTGTACTGGACCGCACATTCGATCTGAATATCCTCTCTCACCCCTTCCATGAAGATAGGTTCTTGGTGGAGCAGGGTCTTGTTCTCGCTCAAGTACGCTACAAAGCTCTTCACCCCGCCATCAAACGTGAAGGTATGCACCTTGGGCGTGGAAAGCCGCTCATCTCGGATGGTGATGGTAAGCCCCTTGTTGAGGAAGGCCAATTCCCGCAACCGGTTGGAGAGGGCATCGAAATTATAGGTGGTCGTCTCAAAAATCGAAGGGTCCGCCTTAAACCGGATCAGGGTACCCCGCCTATCCGTAATGCCCGCTTCGTGGACCGGACCATCGGGAATGCCGATTTTATACCCCTGGCGGTAGATTGTGCCGTTACTATATACCTGGGCCTCGCACCACTCGGATAGGGCGTTTACTACCGAAACCCCCACCCCGTGCAGCCCTCCTGAAACTTGGTAAGACTTTTTGTCGAATTTGCCCCCTGCATGGAGCCGGGTCATGACCAACTCCAGGGCGCTCACCTGCTCCTCGGGGTGTATATCCACCGGGATGCCCCGGCCGTTATCCTCCACCCGGACGATGTCGTTCCCCTCAAGCACCACGACAATAGCATCGCAAAAGCCCTGCATGGCCTCGTCAATGGAGTTATCCACGACTTCAAATACCAAATGATGGAGGCCATCGATGCCGGTGGTCCCGATATACATACCGGGACGCATCCGTACCGCCTCAAGACCTTTTAGAACCTGTATATTTTGAGCTGAATAGTCTGCATTCATACCTTCTTGAGTGTATCCAGTTTGAACAAAAAAGTAAAGATACGGTAGGAGAAGGGAGGCCGTGATGAGGCTTAATTATTTGTAATATATAGAGTTATATCGCATTTATCTTCCATCCCCTAGACACTATTCTCATTCGCTTAGGTTTATACTATGATAAACGAGTATGGATGCCTTGTTACCACGTAATGAAATCCCCCTCTTGTCTTGTGTATTGAGTTCATCAACCATACTCTGTATGGATCTTCTATCGTTATGAGGTTGTTCCTATGACCGAATGGGATTATGGGCTATTCTGGAAAGAAACCTTGAACCAGATTCTGGAAGAAGTGGGCGAACAG
This sequence comes from Treponema sp., assembly GCA_031278815.1. Classification (GTDB taxonomy): domain Bacteria; phylum Spirochaetota; class Spirochaetia; order Treponematales; family Breznakiellaceae; genus JAIRLU01. The sequence goes on along the minus strand of JAITJS010000138.1, from coordinate 17,531 downwards.
GAATTTACCCGCTGGTTTACCCTTATAGAATACTTAGAGGCCAGGGAGAACGAAATCCACCTGGGGGTTCCTTCTGCATTCTACCGGGATCAGATTAAACAACGCTACCAGGAACTTATTAATGCTAAATTACAGTATATCATAGGTAAGCCCGTATCCCTTATGCTGGAGATTATAGCCCGTAAGCGAGATGTACCCAGCCTCAGCCCTTCGCCAAGCCCTGCTCCTCTTCCTACCGCCTCAACTCAGCCTCCTTCCCCAGCCTCCACACCTCAAACAAAAACCCCAGGTACAGAAGGGGCGAAGCCTTCAAAAAAGCCCCGGGTACAAGAACAGTTGGGCCTTTTCTCGGATCCTCAACCGGTGCTCAAAAAGCCAGAACCCTCCAAGTCCCATACGATGCTGGGAGAAAACTACACCTTTGAAAAGTACATCATCGGAGAAAACAACAGCTTTGCGGCCAATGCGGCCATGGCCATCAGCAGAAATCCCGGTACCGCCTATAATCCCTTCCTGATTTACGGGGGAGTCGGGCTTGGCAAGACCCATCTCATGCAAGCCATTGGTCACTACATCCATAACCATGCCCAGGGCAAACTCATCTACACCACTGCCGAGAGTTTTACCAATGAATTCATTCAGGCCATCCGGGAGGACCGGATGTCGCCGTTCAAAAACAAGTACCGGTTCATAGACCTACTGTTAATTGATGACATTCATTTCTTTGAGAACAAATGGGAGACCCAGGAAGAGTTGTTCTATACCTTTAACAGCCTCTACGATGCTAATAAACAGATCGTCTTCACCTGCGACCGGCCGGTTTCGGAGCTTAAAAAGATCACCGACCGCCTCAAATCCCGGTTTGAACGGGGTCTTAACGTGGATCTCCAACCCCCGAATTACGAGACCCGCCATGCAATTCTGTTATCCAAGGCCAAAGATCGCAAAATTGCCGTTCCCGATGAGGTGATTGCCCTGATAAGCAAGAAGATATCCACCAATATCCGAGATCTGGAAGCAGCCCTAACCAAGCTCATCGCGTATGCGGAACTGGTAGGTAAACCGATAACCCTGGAAATTACCCAACAACTGCTCAGAGATGCCTTTGCCGCCCCGCGACAGACCAATATGTCCATAGATATGATCCTGGAGATGGTAGCGGCCTATCATAAGCTGTCAGTCAGTGACTTAAAAGGCAAAAAGCGTACCAAAACCATAGCCTTGCCCCGGCAACTGGCCATGTATATAATCCGGGAAATCACCCAGTATTCCACCACGGAAATCGGTCAAGCCTTTGGAGGCCGGGATTATAGCACGGTGATCCACTCCTGCCAGAAGATCGAAGAACGGCTCCACTCGGAGCCTAACCTAGATTCCACCATCCAGACCCTCATCCAGTTGATCAAAGAGGACAGTGCAAAAGCCTAAGTTGATAAGGTTTTAAGAGTCGGTTCTAATCTTGAGCTTTTTGAGGGCTTGGTTCCATAGACTCAATGGCCTCGGTATTCTGCTCCATTGAGCTTTGAAAAGACCGGGATACCGGTTCCATTTGCCCGCTTATATCCTGTATGCGGTTCTATGGGGGTGATGCATTCAGTAAGTTGCTTTGCGTTTCCCAAATAGATTCCTGCTTCTTGTTTTATCGTTACCGCATAGTTCCGCACCTGTTTGGTTATGCCTATCGCGGTAAGGCCCTGGAGAACCTGGGCGGATCCTGTATCCTGCACCGCTGTGGCCTGCCGTATCTCCTTCATCTGCATCTGCCGGTTAATCACCTGGATACATGCGTTGGTCGCCCCATAGGACCCCTCAATAATGCCCGATAATTTTGCAATCTCCCCTATGCACAGCTTTATCGCTAGAAGGGTAACGCCGGAACGCTTCGCATGATTTGCAGTGGTTTCCGAAAGTTTCCAGATCTCCGCAGCCACTACCACAAAGCCTTTTTGGGATAGGATGCGGGAAAAAAAATCCAGCTCTTGGAAGGGGCGTACCAAGCCCCGGGTGAGGATAATCAAGATAATACTCACCACCACGACCAACCCCAGGGCGATCAGGATGAAGGTGACCCGGTTTGTCTCCCCAAAGATAACCGACCGGGGAATCCTCTTTGCCTGGGCGCCAAGATACCAATTCCGGGGAGGGTTATCCCAATGAGAATCCCCAAAAGCCCAGAGGCTAGAAATAACGAAACCTCCCGGTTCGGTAGTGGTAGCATAGAACTGACTTACCCTAGTCCGCTCTATGACATTTCGAGATGAAAGGGAACGAAAATTAACCACAAAGATAGCTAATAAACTCACCGTTACGAAGAGGATAATCAAGACCCAGACCACTGGGAATATCACCGCAAAAGAGGTTTTTTTATGACTGTACATCCATCAGACCTCATATCCTTCCTTATCTAAATCGGAACTTCGGGGAATATATCCACTTTAGTTCAGAAATACCACAGTTGCTGGGAAAGGTCAAGGGGGGAAAACAAAAAATAGTTTTTTTATTTTTTCCCTTCATCAATGAGGCAATCATCTCAGGAAAAAATGTGCATAACTTGTGCATAACTTGTGCATAACTTGTTGATAACTACCCCGAAAATGTGCATAACTTGAGAAAAAATGTGCATAACTTGTGCGTAACTTTTTTAGACATGTGCATAAGTGCCCTAGTTACGCACAAGTTATGCACATTCAAAAATCTTGTAATTATTTATATAGCAACGAATTATAGGAAGTTATGCACATATTCACACCCCCTACTACTACTACAATATTATATACATAAATTTTAGTAGTTAGTAGGGAGTAAGCATAAATCAAAAAATTTACTTTCTAAATCCTAAATTAAATTACATAAAAAATTATACAAAAACAGCTTCAGTGAGCCTATTGTCTTTAACAAGCACTGATTTCAAATGACCAATTCGACCTTTCTGCTTCAGAAGGAATTGACTCTTTTCTTCACCTTCAGTACATTAGAGCCACATTACCATTCAAGCCCTAAGGCTGAATTATTTTATGATACACCGTATCGGGGTGGTTGACCGTTTGGTAACGGGATACCTGAGATCATACCCTTTGAACCTGATCCAGATAATACTGGCGTAGGGAACACGGTCCATCCTAAAGCCGTCTTGAAGAGACGTAAAGGCACTGGAACTAAGATCTTTTAGGTTCATCCTACCATCACTCCGATCCGTGTAAGGAGTATGTACAATGAGGAAGAACAATACGGTTCTTAGACAGATTCTTTTTTCAGGGATCCTACTTTTTGTCTTTGCCCTTTTTCCCGGGTATGCTAAGGCAAACCGGGAAAAAACTGTACGCCAACAGCCTTCACCGGAAGTCGTGGTCTGGACCTACGATTCCTTTAATTCCGAATGGGGTCCTGGACCGGAAGCGACCAAACGGTTTCTCGCAGAAACAGGTATTACGATCAAATGGGTAAGCCATGGAGATGCAGGAGAACTTTTATCCCGCTTACTGCTGGAAGGGAACAACGCAGGGGCAGATGTCGTTTTAGGGCTGGATCAGAACCTAGCGGAACGAGCTTTAACTTCTGGATTACTTGAAGCCTATAAACCCAAAGGCGCGGATGCAATATTCCCAAACCTGGTGTTTGATACAACATACCGCTTAACCCCTCTGGATTATAGCTATTTTGCCATCATCTATGATTCACAACGGATACACCGTCCTCCCCAAAGCCTAGAGGACCTCACCGGGGAAGCATATAATAATCAGCTTATCCTCATGGATCCCCGGACTTCTTCTCCAGGACTCGGTTTCCTCGCGTGGACCCTGGATGTATACGGGGAGGATTGGAAAGCCTACTGGCATCGTCTTGGACCTTCAATCTTGACCATTGCCGATGGGTGGAGTTCAGGGTACGGACTTTTTACTGCCGGGGAAGCCCCTATGGTCCTTTCCTACACCACCAGTCCGGGGGTTCATCTTGAATACGAAGGTACCGAACGGTATCAAGCAGCTCTTTTTACCGAAGGACACCCTATGCAAATTGAGGTAGCAGGACTGCTTGTAGGAAGCAAAAACAAGGAAAATGCCAAAAAGTTCCTTGATTTTATGGTGTCCTCATCTTTTCAGGCTATTATTCCCCTGACTAACTGGATGTATCCGGTGATTGCGATTCCTCTGCCAGCATCTTTCAGGATAAATCCTAAAAGTGATAAGACCCGGTATCCTGCTACTCCTACGGATAGGCACCTTACCGAATGGGCTGAGCTTATGACTCAGTTACCAAGTCGATAAGTAAATGCAAGGCTTAAACCTAAGAGCAAGCCCCATCTCAAAGGGATTGATGCAGATTCCTTCGTGGCATCTATGGGTTTTTGCACTCCTACCCCTGATTACGGTTTTGGTGGTTTTCATTCTCCCCTACGGAGCGTCGATTACCGGATCCGTAGGAAAGCCGGAAAAGGGAGTCTTGCCGGTGATTTCTCTCATCCCTACGGTACTCTTTACCCTCCGCCAAGCCCTATTCAGCACCCTCACTGCCTTGGCTTTAGGACTTCCCGGAGCCTGGTTCATGGGGAATAGGAAATCCCCCTCAAGGATCGTGCAGGTCATAAGCGCCCTCCCGTTTGCACTGCCCTCAATCCTGGTGGTCTTGGGATTCGTGCTTTTTTTTGGTAATGCCGGGTGGGTCAACCGCTTCTGTATGGCTGTGATCGGTACCAAGGAAGGGCCGCTTCGTATCCTCTATAAGCCCCAAGCAATCATCCTAGCCCACGGGTTTTACAATTTTCCCCTGGTTATCCGTTTGGTAGGAGACGGCCTATCCCGAATCAAGAAGGCCTATGCCCCGGTAGCGGCAAGTTTGGGGGCAACGCCCCTTAAAACTACCCTTACCGTGCTGTTCCCCCTGACCCTCCCTTCTCTCATGGCAGCTGCTCTTATGGTGTTCCTCTACAGTTTTACCAGCTTTGCGGTGGTTTTAGTCCTAGGAGGAGGACCTGCGGCCACAACGTTGGCCGTCGAAATATACCGGTATGCCCGAATCTCCCTGGATTTTCATACTGCCGGTATTTTGGCGCTCCTGGAAACCAGCATAGCCGGTATTATTTTTGGGGGGTATTTGTTTTTCGAAAGGAAAGCCCAAGGCATAAGGTCGGATATAGAAGAACGGCCTCTGGAAAGTCGAGAAACCTGGGTGGGTATGGGGATCCGCATCCTCTATACGCTGGGAATCCTTGTTTTGGTCTTGGGGCCGCTGCTATCTATCCTGGGAGAGTCCTTTTTGATGCGGAATTCCTGGGCCTCAGCCCCAAGCCTCAGCCTTAAATGGTGGCGCGCCCTGGGGGAACGAAGTATCCCCGCGCTTTTCCGGTCCCTCCTCTTGGCCTTTCTTTCCGCAACGCTGGCATGTATCTTGGGGATAGTTGCCGCGGGAACCGCCAAATATGCAGACGGGGTCAGGGGGTTTTCATTCTTGGGAACCTTGTTACGGGTTTGTACTACCGCGCCTTTGGCTTCATCGGGTATTGTGTTGGGGCTTGGGTGGATTACCCTCTATGGCAGAGAACAGGCCCGTTCCATCTGGGCTGCGGTGGTGATTCATGGGGTAAGCGGCCTTCCTTTTGCGTATCATGCTTTATCTCAAGGACTTACATCCGTGCCGGTCAATACCTTACATGCGGCTTCGGTATTTGGAGCAAACCCAGTGCAGCAAATGCTTTCGGTGGCCTTGCCCTTGTCAGCTCAGCGGCTTCGTTCTGCCTGGGGGTTTGCTGCGGCTCTGAGCCTGGGGGAACTCAATGCGGTTATGATGTTAGGCCTTGAAGATTGGGAGACCCTGCCTTTGCTCATCTACCGGGCGGTGGGTTCTTATCGGTATGGGACGGCTTGTGCTGCGGGAACCTTGTTGATCCTCAGTTGCGGATGCTTCTTCTGGATGTCTCAAAGGGGAACCGAAGGAAAAAAATCATGACTCTTGAAGTAGCGCACCTAAGCAAAACCTATGGAGACCTGTCGATTTGCCTGGATCTCGCGGTTGCAGAAGGGGAGACTCTGGTACTGGTCGGTCCTTCAGGGTGCGGAAAGACGACGGCTCTCCACCTCATCGCAGGACTTATCCAAGCAGAACAGGGAAACCTGAGGAGTAATGGGGAGGATATAAGCCATCTGCCTCCTTGGAAACGGCATATTGCGCTTGTATTCCAAGATTTGGCCCTGTTTCCCCATTTGGATGTGGGAAAAAACATAGCCTACGGCCTTTTTATCCAGGGGATCGCCAAGAGGGAACGCAGACGGCGGGTGGAAGCCCTGTTGCAGATCCTCCATCTGCCGGGATATGCAAAACGGCGCATCAGCTCCCTATCAGGAGGGGAACGTCAGCGGATCGCCATAGCCCGGGCTTTGGCGGCCTCCCCCCGGGCCCTGCTTCTGGACGAACCCTTTTCTAGTCTCGACGCTCCCTTACGGCGAGCGATACGGCAGGAATTTTTAGATGTACGGCTTGAGTCAAAGGTCCCTTGTATTTTTGTTACCCATGATCGGGAAGAAGCCGCGATCCTGGGAGATCGTATTGCCCTTATGGCGAAAGGGCGCATTGTAGAAACCGGTTCTAGTAGGGATGTGTTTCTATTCCCCAAGACCGAAACCGCTGCTCGTTTCTTTGGCGCAGGTCAGGTTTTGGAGTGTACCATCCTGGGGGGAAGCCCCCAAGAAATCAGGGTTTCCTCTCCTCTGGGAGAATTCAGCGTACCCAGGGACGAGGCGTATGATCCTAAACGCCCCCTGGTTTTCATTCCCCGAGATGCCCTATTCCTGGCAGGGAAGGAGCGCTTTCATCCGGGGGCCGGGTATATTGTTTTAAGGGCCTTGTTTCACAAACATATCTTTGAGGGAGAACGGCTGACCCTGGAAGTAGAAGGTCCTCACAAGACCCGTATGAGGGTTGATGCGAGCCTTAGGACGGAGATTCCCCCGAGGGGCAGTCCCTTAGGGATCTATCTGGATCAAAGGCTGCTGCGCTTTGTAAAGCCCACACAGGAATGTTTGTAATTTGTTATAGTGCCTCCCTGAAATAACGGTTCCGGCGTTTCAAAATCTATTTTCTGTTTATGATGTGTTTTTCAAACAGTATCGGTGTTACGAGAAAACGTCTTCAGAAATACAGCATAGTTTGGTTAGTACCTAAGGCATTATATTTTCCGTTTTTTTATGAGTCGTCCTTGTGATATTACAATCAGAATAGAAATGCTATTTATAGATGATGAGAATCTGTTAGATTTTTTGTGTAAATAGCATCTTTGAATTTTGGTATCAAATCCGGTACTCTCTTTTTGTCTTATGACGGTTTTTGTAATTCATTACTAAATATAGACTTACAAGTAATTTACCAGGGATTAACAGGATTCCAAAAAATCATAAATAAAAATCAAAGTGGCAAATACAAGGTTTTTCTACAGACTCTGGACTGCGCAAAACGATCTGTCAATAATTCTTCGTATTCTCCCCATTTTACAATAAATAGAATTTCTACCAGACTATAAAATATTTCCGATTTTTATGAGTAATTCAACGTTATTAGAGCGTAGCCCTTTTTGGTTTAATACCCCGGAGCAAGCTCTAAACTTGACCCATAGAATCAAGGGAGGAACTCCCGATAGGCCAGTAGAATATATAAATCATAAAACTTGTAAAAAATTTTGTGTAAACGGTTATACTACAACAAGGAGTGAGTATGGCCTTTACAAAAGAACTTCTGGATGAAATCCTGAAGAATTACCACCACCCGGACGATTTTTACGGCCCCCAGGGAATCATGAAACAGCTTACCAAGGCACTGGTCCAGTGAACCATGGAAGATGCATTGACCTATCATCTTAGGTATGAGAAGCATGACCAGGGTGAAAAAACAATAACAAACCGCCGGAACGGGAAAACAAGCAAAGATCTGAGAACCGACGACGGGCCGATGACCATCGAAGTCCTCCGGAACCGGGAAGGCAGCTTTGAGCCGCAGATCGTACCCAAACATCAGCGGGAGTTGCGGGGGTTTGACGATACCCTCCTGTCGATGTACGCCCTGGGGCTTACTACCCGCCAGATACCGGATCACCTGAAAGACAGCTATGCGCTTAACCTATCGCCAGAACTAATCAGCCGGGTTAGGGAGGAGGTAAAAGAGCTGGTCAGCGAAGGGAGAAGCCGCCCGCTTGAATCGTTGTATCCGGTGCTGTTCCTTGACGCCCTGCGGATGCATATTCGGGATGGTTCCAGGGTGGTTAAAAAATCGGTGTATTTGGCTTTAGCGACACCTTTGGACGGCCAAAAAGAGCTTGGCGAAACAAGGTCTCTCCCGGGCAGGTGGTTTTCATTCTTTTATGGATAACCCCATAATATCCTCCGGCGGCTTTTCCACCGGATACAGTTTAGGTTTTCATGGTCAGATTTTACATGAGGCCATACGAGCTATTGCTTTTTTTCAATTTTTCTTTATAATATACCAATAATTCCTATAATTTTTGGTAATAACCGAGTTATGAGGGTAGGGAAAGGATGATGACTGGTTTGATCCACCTGTATATAGGTGATGGGAAAGGCAAGACCACCGCAGCGGTGGGCTTATCGGTCAGGGCTGTGGGAAGGGATAAGCAGGTCCTCTTCGCCCAGTTTCTAAAAACTAGCATTACCGGGGAACTGGGTTCCCTGGAAAAGCTCGGCGTCATGGTAATCCGTTCTACCCTCGTCTTGGGCTTCACCCATCAGATGGATAAGGAGGCCAAGGGCCGATGCAGGGCCGAACAGGGACAGATCCTGGGCAGGATCCGGGAGGCCCTAGAGGGTGAAGCAGATCTGGTGGTCCTGGACGAAGTGTTGGATGCGGTTAATACGGGGATGCTTGACGAAGAGGACCTACGTTCCTTCGTGGAAACTAAACCTCCGGAACTGGAACTGGTCCTCACCGGACGGAACCCTCCGGCATGGCTCCTGGATGCAGCGGATTATGTTTCGGAAATCAAGAAGCTGAAACATCCCTACGACCGTGGTATACCTGCTCGCGTAGGCATTGAGCGCTGAAGGATCCGAGTTGATGGTGGATACACTGGTTCTTCGCCACTCCTGATTGAGTGGTCTGCTTGTTTATTCTGCATCCTTCGTTGCAGCCGCTATTTTAGCAGGGGCTTTCTTTTCTTTTTTTAGTTTAGACTTTGTTTTAGGAGCGGCAACGTTGAGCTTATGGTGGAATCGGACTATATAGGAAACCAGAGAAAAATATACTATTAATGCCAGGGTTACCACAATTACTTGCCAGGAGGTAACGGTCTGGATCAGCAGGTTTTTAAGTTCATTGGAAATCATGACTATACTAAAATAGTACTTACCTACAAACATAATTGCAACCCTACAATTTTTATACCTAGGGGCCGAGAAGCCCCTGTTGCCCCAGAGAAGGGGCTAATTTACATGACAAACCGCTATTGAGTATAGTATAATATGGTATGTTTACTATAATTCCCTGTGCCGCGGGGTGCGGACGTACAGCCATTACCGGATCCCAGATTTGCGCGGTACATGCAGCAAATCCAGAAACAGAAGTCGTTCGCATGGTGGATTATATTCAAAAGCAAAAAACCGTCACCGACCTCAATGCTCCTGGTTTACACTTTAAGAATGCCGACTTCTCAGGTCGCCGTTTTTATGGATGTAATTTCAAGGGATCCTCCTTTTCAGGCTGTCTCTTTACCGGGACTCAGATGCGGATGGTCTTTTTCGATTTTTCCGACTTTCTTGACTGCGATTTTACGAAAAGCGACCTGCAATTCTTATCTTTTGCCGGATCTAGAATACATAATTGTACCTTTGAAGGTTCAGAACTGGTACATATTAATTACAGCGGTACCCACACTGCCCACTGTACCTTCAATAACTCCAATCTCTATAATAGCCGCTTTATCAATGCAAGCATTGAATCTTCCGATTTTATTAACTGCAATACCAAACGGGTCAATTTCATTAAGGCCCGGCAAGAAAAGGTTACCTTTAAGGCATCTAATACGGCGGAGGCGATATTTGAACCGGATGCCTACTAAGCATCGTATGCTCCGGCTATGCTAAGGATAGCACTATGAAATTATTTTTTCATTATTGTCCCGTGAGTTTCAGTAACTGTTACGTGTTAGGCACCGAATTCCCCGCTGCAGGGACATCAAAGGAGCGAGAGCCCCCCCGGGAGGCGGTCCTCATCGATCCTGGTTATATGGACGAAGCTATAGTCAATTTCATAGAAAATAGCGAGTATCATTTGTTGGCAGTACTTATTACCCATGATCACAGAAACCATGTGCGGGGTTTACAGACCCTCAAGCGGATATACGATGCGGATATTTATGCGGTAAACCAGATCGTTTTAGATTATAAGACCATCCTGGTCCGGGACCGGGATGTATGCTGGATCGGACCGTTCCGGTTTGAGGTCATTTCAGTGCCTGGTCATTCTGCGGATTCGGCGGTTTTTAAAATTGATAACCTGCTTTTTACCGGAGATGCCTTGAGCGCAGGGCTGGTAGGCCGAACCGTCAGCAGCTACGGTGCTACAACCCAGATGGCTGCCCTGCAGAGCAAGATCCTCTCCCTCCCCGGGGATTTTACGGTATTACCTGGCCATGGGCCTCCTTCCTCCCTAGAGGCTGAACGGCGTTTTAACGCGGGGATTCAGCTCTATGAACAGCGAAAGAACCAACGCCGGGTATTTACGGTTGACTAAGCCCCTGGGCTGTAGGTGGTCTTCAGCTTTTTCTCCTGAGCAAAACGCCGGAAGGCCAGTTCAATCAGCCTATCAATCAGGGTCGTATAGGAAATACCGCTGGCCTCCCATAGTTTTGGATACATGCTGATTTTAGTAAACCCCGGCATGGTATTGATCTCATTGACCAGGATAGTCCCGTCGGGTTTAAGAAAAAAATCAACCCGGGCAAGGCCTTCCCCGGCTAGGGTCTTAAAGGTTTTCACGGCCAATGCCTGGATCCCCTTCACTATATGCTCCGGGAGGGGTGCGGGGATTTCCAAAACCGCGCCCTGTTCATCAATATATTTGGCATCATACGAATAAAACTCATGGGAAGCAATAACCTCTCCAGGAACCGAGGCCAGGGGCTCCTCGTTACCCAGGACCGCACATTCCAGTTCCCGGCCTTGAATATATTCCTCAATAATCACCTTGCGGTCATAGATGAAGGCTTCTTCGATACTGCGTTTCAATTCTTTTTCATCATGGATCTTGCTCACCCCCACGGAAGACCCCATATTCGCAGGTTTAACGAAGAGGGGCAATCCCAAGGCATCCCGAAGGTCCGCAAAATCCGGTACCTGCTCATGGGCCTTGAGTACCCTAAAGTTGCCAATGGGGATCCCCGCGTCCCGGAGGAGACGTTTCATCACATCCTTATCCATCCCGATTGCAGAACCTAGGACCCCTGTACCTACAAAGGGGATGTCCGCCAGCTTCAAAAGCCCCTGGACCGTGCCATCCTCTCCAAAAGGTCCATGCAGAATAGGAAAAATCACATCAATGAACTGCTCTTGTTTCAAGGTGTTTGCATGGGCAATGACCCCGCTGCTCTGGGGGATCAGGGCCACCGCATCACCGGCTGGGTTAAGCCTAATCCGTTGGGGATCCTCCGCGTTAAGGAGAAACGCCGATGCCTCCTGCAACAGCCACTGACCGGATTTGTCGATACCCATGAGGATCGGGGTGTATTTCTCCCGGTCAAGGGCATCAAAAACATTTTTCGCAGACAGGAGGGATACCTCATGTTCTGCGGACTTTCCCCCAAATAAGATGCCCACTTTGATTTTTCTATCCATAATTTCCTCGTTAGTTTTGAAAAGTATCTATAATTATTATATACTATATACATCCCTAGCACAATTCTGCGGGGTTTTGGGGGGCCTTCGGCCTTTAGGGTATACTTGCCCTTTGATTCTCCTTATGGGTATAGTAATACTATGGTTTCTTTAGCAATGCGTCGAAGGGTTGCTCGGTTTATTTTTATCATAGGCCTTTTACTCATGTTTCTGGGGAGCGCTTTTCTTCTGGGAAACTTGTCAGGGACCTCCCGGATATCCGTTTTAGTAGCCTTCTTTTTTGTTATCCTAGGCTCAGGGTGTGCGGTTTTAGCGATAAAACTCAATAAACGTTCCTTGTACCTTTTTTTTGCCACTTTTTTTATGTTGGTAGGTTTTTTCTTGTTCCTCTTTGCCTTACAGATCATCCCCGTGGCATTTGCAGAAGCCTGGCCCCTCATATCGGTTTTTTCAGGCCTCGCCCTCTTTCCTGCAGGGTGGCATCGGTATGGGGCGTTGCAGAGCCGCTATGTGGTTCCTTCCATTGCCTTTGTCATTTTAGGCTCCGTCTTGCTGGTTTTTTCTTTTAATCTCGTCCCTTTCTCTTTTTCTCAGTTCATGATGCGCTGGTGGCCCCTCTTGGTGGTCCTCACGGGACTTATGTTGGTCCTCATTTCCCTCGGTACGAAACGTAATTAATATGAGTCCTATGGCTCGAGTGCTTTGGCTTGTGTGGTGCACCGTAATGGTAGAAGTATGGCTGGGTAGTTCTTGCAGTACCAAACCCCAGATTACAGAAACACCTATCAGAATGAATACGCCGGTGGTAGCTAATCCTGTAGCGCCAGCACGGTTCTCCGATAAGGGTCTAGGGGATGAGATCCGGTCCTTAACCGAGGCGGGAACTCCTTCGTCCCTCATGCAGGCTCTGGACTTGATCCGAACCAAGGAATTGGGGAGTAGTGAATTCGGCCGGGTAATGAACGCCGTAATCCTGAGCTTGCTCCAGAACCTATACCCGGATATAGCGGTTCAAGCTCCTATCCTCAATCAATCCCAGACCCATATTTACAGTCGGATCCTCAGCAATGCAGGAGACCAGGTGTATACACCGCCTCGGCAAAACACCAAGGACTACCTTGAATTGGTCCTGCCCTTTTTAGCCTTTGGGTCAGATCTTTCCTCATACCCGCCGGAACGGTTTTTGGAGGTCCAGCAGGATTTAAGGCGGGCAGAAGAAATAAATCCCCATTCGGTCCTGGCTCCCTATTTCATTGGACGTATCTTTGAACGCGTCAATCGTCCCAATTGGGCAATCAGTGCGTATAAGCGGGCCTTTGAGATATCCTCAACATGTTACCCCGCGGTATTGGGTCAGGTCCGAGTCCTGGATAAAACCGGGCAAAAAGAGGAAGCCCTGGCGCTACTAGCGGATTTGCTTATTCAGTTCCCGGATAATCGCTTGGTCAAACAGGAACTTGCCCGGACCTATTATGCTAACCGGGCCTGGTCCCGAGCAGAATCGGCCATCGCAGAGATTTTGCAGCAAGATGATGAAAACCTGGAATTTATCCTTCTGTATGCCCATACCCTGGTAGAACAGGGGTACTTTTTTAAAGCCCTCATTCCCCTAGAGCACTACGGGATCATCAATGAGAATAGGCGGCTGTATCTGTTTCTCCGGGCTCGAATTCAGGCCGAAGGCTATCATAACCGGGATGCTGCCCTCAACTACCTGCGGGGTATCCTCAAGACCTCCCCAGGAGATGAAGAGGTAGCGGTGTACACCGCGAAGCTGCTCCTAGAATCCCCGCGGCGGGAGGAGGAAACCGAGGGATGGGAACTCTTGCAGAGTTTATTAACCACAGAGAAGCCTGCTTTGGAGGCAGTGGGCCTGGCCTTCCGGGATGCGGTGCGGCGTGAAGCCTGGGAGGAAGCACAAGGCTATATGGCCCCCCTTCTTGAGGAACAGCGCCCTCAGTATCTCTTGGATGCCTCCAAAGTTGAGCAGGGTCTTGGAAACAGCAGCGCGGCTTTTTCCTATGCTCAGGAATTTTATGAACAAAACCCTGCCGACGAAGCAGGGACGCTGCTCTATGTGTCGGTCTTGATTGATACAGGACAGCAGGATGAGGCCCAGAGGATATTAGAAAGCCGCCTTACCGAAAGTGAAGGGGCGGTAAAAGCAGAGTATTATTACCTGCGAAGCCGTATCAAAGGTACTGAAGCAGAGGTATTGCAAGATCTCCGGTCCAGCCTCTTTGAAGACCCCCGGAACCTCCATGCCCTCATGGCTATGGTGGAACTGTACCACCGCCGTAAAGACCCGCACCGGCTTGTTTACTACCTTAAACAAGCCCTGAGCTTTGCCCCGGATAATTCCCGGCTGCGGCAATACGAGCTGGAATACCTGCTCTAGGACGGAGTCCCGTTCTTCTCATCATCCCTCTTTTGCGAGACTTTCTTACAAAACAAGGAATAGGGGGATGGTATTAACTGGGACAGAAACGCCTCATTTAACGGTGAATACCACAATAGCGGTAAGTTCTTGTACATCCACCCCAGGGTCGCCCCGGCGGGTATCGCTTACCCGGACGAGCCAGATGCCGCTTTGGTTGATCCTAAAGCGCACCCTGCCGCTCTGCTTCGTTGTTTCGGTCAAGGCATAGCTGTTCTCCTTCTTGGGGTCATACCCATTATAGGTGGCCGAAACTTCCGCATTGCCTAAAGGCCGGCCATGGTAAAACACCTGGAATTCCGCATTTTTTCCCTTAGCAATGGTTGCGGGATTGGTTAAGGGCACAATCTCCAGGGTCTGCCCCAGGGGATTTTTATATGCGGTGTCCTTGAGATCCGGGTTCAGGTAGGTTTTTGAGAATTTGGCGTAGAAGTGGGACCTCCCTATGGTCTTTTGGGGATTCGCCCTCGCTACCTCCTCCCGCTTCCCATCAGCGTAGCTCCCATCGGTAAAGATGCAGTAGTAGGCCCCGACTCGGTTGCCCACCAGGACCGCAGGGGTGTTGTCTCTTAAGGTATAGCTGGTTTCGTAGCGTAGCTGCTCCTGGTTTGCCGTAAGGGGAAGGGTGGTTTTTCCCCCGCTTTGCAGTACATATACATCGTTCACCGTTGGGGGGGTCTCAATCTCCTCCCCTACCATAAAGTAGTGGGTCGAAAGTACGGCAAGGGGGATGGTGTCCCCGGCTTTGTAATCCCGTACTTCCCGGGGAATCACGAAAAACTCATGGGCCCCAACTATGCCTGCCGCGGTTATTCCCAGCAATACCGCCACAAACGCTTTCTGCATTATTATCCTCCTTGGATTCATGTTACCCATCTCTTAAAAATTCCAGATGAAATCAAGCTGAACCTGATTCATGCTATAGCCGCCTTCAGGGTAGGCATTGGCCACGTAGCTCTCGTTATAGAAATAAATTTTGTCCCTCAGCACGAAGGATAGTCCTTCTCCAATGGTGAAGGTAAAGCTGGGCTTTAAGTA
The DNA here is from genome assembly GCA_031278815.1 of Treponema sp. GTDB lineage: Bacteria > Spirochaetota > Spirochaetia > Treponematales > Breznakiellaceae > JAIRLU01. Next base: position 2,228 of record JAITJS010000138.1, on the reverse strand, counting down.
AAAGCCCTTAAAAATCGAGTCCCTGCCGTCAATTTTATGACTTGGGTCGTAGTTATGATCCGTAAGTCCGTCGATGTCCCATTGGGTTTCAAGACCTGCGGCAAACCAGGAGAAGATTTTGTACGTACCGAAGAGCCTGATTTCGTGCAGTTTGTAAGCGGTTACTTCGTCGGCTTCCAGATACCCTACCTTGTCAAACATTGCCAGGTGGTAGCGGGCCCCAAAGGAGAGGTTGTAGAAGTAGTCGCAAACCGTGGAGAAGTAGAGGTCATATCCGGGCATAAAGGTTTCTGCATACTCCTGCTGGGCTTTGCTGTTCAGGGTGGTGCTTGTAAGCCCCGCGAGAATCCCCGCAGCTTCTTTTGAGAGCCGGGTATCAATGCCTAGGTTGCGAAGTTCCCCTTCAAAGATAAAGCGGAAATCCAGGAGGGCAGTAGCCTTTATCCCAAAGAGGAGGTCTATCCCGTGCCACAACTCCTCTCCCGGATAGAGGAGGTTGTTGTAATAGAAGCCCTTCGGTTTCATCGAAACTGAAAGGCCGCCCCAGCGTTCGTGGATGTACAGCGCCCCGATTCGGGTCTGGCTAAAAAGGCTTGTAAGGCTGTCGAAAACGCGATTCCGGTCGGCTTCCGCCACGGTGTTGGTGTTCTGGTCTATCCCGAAGTATTGGTCCCCTCCCAGATAGGTACCGAAATCCCAGGCCACGCCGAAGAGGAGGCCGGGTATCTTCCAGGGCGTTACCGCGAGGCGAAGTCCCCGGACCGCATCGTAGTCGCTGTCCGTGGCGGTATCCTCCAGGGCGGAGGTACCCATAATGCCGTCGTTGATAATGCCGGCGGTTACGGTAATCATGTTATCCCACAGGTTGAACCAGCCGTAGGCATTGGTAAGACCGAAATAGTTCAGGTCTTCATCCAATTCCGGCTTCCCGGTGGATGAGTCCACCAGATCGAAAAGGGGGCCGACGTTTTTGCGGAGGGTGAGTTTTATCCCTCCCTCTTGGCGGGAGAAAACTGCGGAAAGTTCGGCCCGAAGACTGGTACCGTCGGCGAAATCGTCCCCAGAGGCGCTGCCCCCGCCGGAGGAAGGGGCGCTGCCCCCGTGACCCGGATGAAACCTTGGGGGAGGCAGGTCCTCTCCCAAGGTTTCGAAGCGGGAGTTGTTGCGGGAGTCGTCAAAAAATACCGTGGTTGTGGCATCTTCCCGGGTATCGGTTTCAGTCATAAGCCGGACTTTAAGGGAGCCCCCAATTTTAAGATTGCCGCCTAGTATCTGCAGGGATGTGGCATCCCCGTGATCTTCATCGGCGGGATTGGGATGAGGATGGGCCCATCCCAGGATGGTACACAAGCAGAATGCCTGCAGAAACAGAGCGGCTTTCTTCATGGCTAATACCCTTCGATAGTAACGTTGATGTTGCGCATCATGCTGCCACTGCCAACTCCAGCGGATGTCCAGCCCTTGCCTTTAAGACCTTCCACCCACGGGTTGGTGTAGGCGGATTTAGCGGCGTTGGGAACGCGAACCGTAACCAGCTTAGTCCCGGTAACTCCCTCGAAGATCTGTGTCCCCAGGGATGGCGGGATGGCTCCCAGGGTGATGGTAAGGTTCCCCGTCCCTGATTGGGCGAAGGCATTCTTCCCTATCGACGTTGCTTTGGATATATTCACGTCATAAACCCCTGGTGCGCCGCCTATCCATGTAAACATAAAGGCACGCTCCTCTATCGTTGTTACATTGGGGAGGTAGGCTACTTCAAGATAATTGGTTTCCGTTAAAGCGTCAGCTATGGCGGTGAGTTTGGGGAAGTACACCTTTGCCATCAAACCGCCATGAAACGACCAGGCACTGGTAGTCGGGCCAGAGGATATCTCGATAACTTCATCGCCCCGTATTTCCTTGAGCAGGTTAAGATTAGTAGTAGCCTGATACAGTTTCGTTGCCTCGGTGGGTAGGACCAGCCCTACAATCGTGTTGTTGACCCTGCTCCCACCGGGGTTGGGAAGGTAACCCGCTGCGGCGTCAAGCGGATTAAAGGTGCCATCTGCCCAAAGTCCCCCTTCTTGTGACGCGGCGTTCCCATTACCAATAACACCTGTTCCTGCTGTGGAGTTGGTAAGGTCAAGGCTCACCTTTTTGTTTTTGGATTCGATTCCCTTTACCAGGTTAGCCCAATTTTGGCGGGTAAGCTGAATGTTTACCCCCACCGGAATGGGGAGTTTGCCGGG
>JAITJS010000129.1 GCA_031278815.1 Treponema sp. | reverse complement strand
CCACAAACAATCCCCATTTTAACGCCTTTCTCATCATAAAACTCCTTGTATTTTACATACCCCCCAAGGGTATGCAGATAATGGCCCCCGCCTCGCGGGAAGCTCATCTATCCATCATTAATACACACTATTCCAGCGTTTCCGCATACGCGATTACCAGGCCCTTAAAGTCGCCACCCGTTGCGCCTATCGCGATATATTTTCCGCCTGTAAAGCGGATAAAAGTAGGATGAGTAGAATCAGCGATGCGTTCTAAGCCAGTAGCACTACCAAACTGCCCTAGAGTCCAGGAAGTAAAATTTTCGTCTTGGACTACGGCGATCTGGCCACAATTACCCACTGCAATAAATTGATGCTCCGCAATAAAACTCCTTGTATTGCGGCCATTAAAGGCAATTTTAGTGGCTGGGGGGGGGTGATAGGATATAAAGGGTCTGTACAGGACTGTTCCTGCCCGTTCTGTATCCAGCCGAAAAGGTCTTTCATGCGCTTACGCATTTCTGTCTCCTTATCTTTCGCTTTTCTATAGACTTCAAAAAATAAGCCTACAACACCTATGATCTTTAGAATAGCTTAATGAAATAATTCGGTCAATGGAATTTTTCCCAAAAAAAACTCGATTTACCCCTGCGGGAATCCGAATAGCGCAGTACTGGCGGGGCATGGAATGGGGGGGAAGGGTTGGTACCTATACTAAGCGAAGCAATCCAGACGAGCATCCATTTCACCGAATTGCTTCGCTGCGTTCGCAATGACGGTTTATCTATTCATGTTTGGAAAAGGGATCTAAAACAGGTACGACAGATGTTCCAGACAATACACCGGAAGGGAGAAGCAGTATTTTTTATTTATGCAATGCATCAGGTACTAGGTAACCTAGGATCCTGAAGAACCAGCTAGGGTACCATGCTTTCGAGTATAGGGATAAATCCGGTTTTCTCCATAAAAGCGCCGAACCGAAGCAGCAATGCCCTCCCCATCAAGGCCGTTTATATGGAGGAGTTCTTCTCGTTTGCCAAGAGAGCCAAAATTACCGTGTATCCCCAGAACCCGTATCTGGGCAGTACACTGCCGTCTAGAGGCCAATTCCGTGGCGTATTCCCCAAATCCCCCTTCTATGATGCCTTCTTCGATAAAAACCATGAGTTCATATCGGTTCATAATCTCCGCCAGGTAATCCTCGTGCACCGGTTTAAGGAAGCGCAGGTTATACAGATCCACTGCAATGTTAAGGGCTAAGAGACGGTCCGCAGCATCCCAAACTTCCGAATAAAGACTCCCGGTAAAGGCAAGGCAGACCAAGGTACCCCATTCCCGTATAAATACCCCCTTTCCTCGCTCTAAAGGCAGGGAAAAAGCATGTATCTCATGAGGGCACGTTGCTTTAGGGTACCGGATCATGGCAGGTCCTACCGCAGACAGGGACCAATCCAGCATACGCTTCAGCTCAAACCCCCCTGCAGGAGCCAGGATGCTCATATTCGGGATAGGCCGGAATAGGGCGATATCAAACAAGCCTTGATGAGTTTCTCCATCATCGCTTACCAAGCCTGCCCGATCCAGGGCAAAGAGAACCGGCAACTTTTGCAGGGCCACATCGTGGATCACTTGATCCACTGCCCGCTGGATAAAGGTTGAATAAACCGCGACTACCGGCCGCATGCCCTGAGTTGCCAATCCTGCGGCAAAGGTAACCGCATGTTCCTCTGCAATACCCACATCAAAAAAACGGGTGGGAAACGCGGCCTTGAAGGGGGAGAGGCCGGTTCCTTTTTCCATGGCCGCAGTAATAGCCATGACCCGTGTATCCCTGCCTCCTGCATCAAGCATAGCCCGGTTAAACGCATCGGTGAAGGAACCATTTCCCCAGAATTCCGCTCGGATGGTTACCGCCGGGATATTTACCAAGGATGGGGCTGCCGCTTCATGGCTGGTATCCCCTTTCTCTGGAGCCGCCTCTTTAGCCACCAAACCTCCGCTTATGGAAAAGGAGGAAACCCCATGGTAGCTACCGGGATCTTTTTCAGCGAATTGATACCCTTTACCTTTGCGGGTAATCACATGGACCACCACGGGCCTATCGAGCCGGCGTACATCCTGCAGCACCCGTTCAAGCTGCTGGATATGGTGCCCATCAATAGGCCCCACATATTCAAAACCTAGATCCACAAAGAAGTTATCCGTATAGAAGACCGCCTTCACCGCCCGTTTAAGCCGGAGGACCACATCAAAAAACGCATTTCCTACGAAGGGCAGCCGCTTGGCCATGGAATCGAAGTTACGGCGAAACCACTGATACCGGGCCTTCATGGAAAGACGGCTTAAATATTTGGAAAGCCCTCCTACATTGGGACTTATGGACATCTTATTATCATTGAGGATAACCACCAAGGGTAAGCGCAACTGCCCTGCATGGGATAGGGCTTCATAGGCGAGTCCTCCGGTTAAGGCGCCGTCCCCGATAACCGCCGCCACCCGGTTTCTTCCTCCCTGGATCCACTCCCCGGTGAGGATCCCCAGAGCCGCTGAAATTGAGGTGGATGCATGACCGGTATCAAAGGCATCATGGGAACTTTCGGTCCGTTTTGGAAAACCCGCTAAACCCCCGGATTGACGGAGGGAAGAGAATGCTCCATACCTACCGGTAAGCAGCTTATGCGTATAACATTGATGCCCCACATCCCAGATTATCTTATCCCGGGGGGAATTAAAAACTCGGTGCAATGCGATGGTGAGTTCCACTACCCCTAGGTTCGAGGCCAAATGTCCTCCCTGTTTACTCACCGTAGACACAATAGTTTCACGAATTTCAGCAGCAAGCCGATATAAGTCCGGGAAGGAAAGATCCTTAAGATCCCCTGGTTCATAAATATGGGCTAACAGGGATTCAGCTTCACTCATACCATTCACTATATACCCAATGGCGTTATTTATCAGGAAAAATAATTGCCTAAAGTCCTTTTCACGGTCCTTTAGGTTTGGAAAGAACTTTAGGCATCATGTAACAACATACAACTCTCAAAGGGGTCCTTCGAGCTACAGAATTTGGTATACATGATCTTTTCACCACATCTTCATGGTTCGGATGGGAGATGAAAGAAGGCTATTTATTTTTGTGTCGATTCCTTCTGAGCTTCTTTTTACGTTTATGGGTTGCAATCTTTCTCAGTTTGCGTTTTCTTCCGCAAGGCACTTCAGCGTCTCCTTTATGTAAGATAGATCCTGTAAACCCACGCAGCTAGCACCTATGGGGCAGGAAATTGAGTTTAGTATGCCCCAAGCCAGGAGAAACGTCAAGCGGTATCCACCGTTGTGTCAAGAGACCCTGCCATCCCCCAGGCAATAAGGAGGGTCTTCTTTTCCGCTGTGTAGCTCCTTAAAGGCGGTTTAGTTCTGAAGTTCCTACCGGCTTGCAGAAATCTATCATCTACTCTATGCTGTAGCTAAGCATAGGTACTTCTGTGCAAATTCATAGCGCAGCCTAGGGTCTTGGACACAGGTCCGATACTCTATGCATAAAAGGGTATACCTTGGAATGGCTTCAGCGGCTTACCGCGGCTTATGATACAATTCGTCCGGTTTTGGATGTGGTAATCCTCTCGTTTTTGTTCTATAAAGCCTACGATCTTTTGGTTAAAACCCAGGTCATGCAGATGGTTCAAGGCGCAGGGTTTTTGGCCCTGGTATATGGTCTTGCGGTTTTATTCAAATTAACGACCTTACAGTGGGTCCTCAACATCCTGGCTCCGGGGCTTTTTGTAGCAGTAGCCATTGTCTTTCAGCCTGAATTGCGTAAGATCATCCTTCGCCTGGGCCAGACTGAGTTATTCCGGCCAGATAGTAAACCCCGGTTGGGGCATCTGGAAGCGGTGGTTACGGCAGCGGAAATTCTCTCCCAGAAACGTCGAGGGATGTTGGTGGTTTTTCCCCGGCGGGTGAACCTCAAGAACATCATTGATACCGGGACCAGGATGAACGCGGAGATTTCTTCCAGCCTCATCGTAACGGTCTTTGAATTCGACGGGCCCCTACACGATGGGGCAATGGTTATCCAAAATGGCCGGATCGCCGCGGCAGGGTGTTTGCTTCCTTTGTCAGAACAGCAGGATATCAAAAAAAGCTTCGGTACCCGGCATCGGGCGTCTTTGGGTATGTCTGAGCAATCGGATGCGGTAATTCTGGTGGTTTCCGAGGAAACCGGGGCTATATCTATTGCCTTTGACGGTAAATTGTATTATGACCTTTCTTCCGCTGAGATTACCGGAACCTTGCAGGAAATAGTTGAACATGGAATAAGAAGGGGAGACACTGAAAAGACCGGTTCTAGTTCCTCTTTGACGTCGCCCTTAGACTCAGAAAAGGATGGGATCCTTGGATAGTAGAAAATTACTCGCCCAAATAGCGGCAAACTGGCCTGCTAAGGTGCTTTCCATTGCCCTGGCGCTTATCCTGTTTGTATTTCACCACATGAATACCCTGGAGGAACGGTTCTTTTCGGTTCCTTTGTTGGTGGAGACCACGGGAAACCTGATTCCTGCAAGCGCCTATACGAAGATGATCCGTATCAGTATCCGGGGGGATGCTGCCCGGGTGCGTTCACTTTTGGAAGAGGACATTGAGCCTTATATTGACCTTACAGATAAAGAGAAGGGCATCTATAGGGTCCCGGTACAGGTCCGTACTCATGGAACTGCCCTGGGGCTTGAGCCTCTGGAAATCAAGGTGGATCCTCTGGAAATATCCATTGTATTGGATCATAAAACAAGTAAATACGTCCCCTTGAAGGCCAACACCCGGGGACCTTTGCAAAGAGGATACGAATTGACTTCTTATACCCTGAAGCCATCTCAGGTGGCCCTTGAAGGTCCTGCAGAGGTTATGAGCGCTATTTCGGAATTATCCACTGATTTTATTGATCTGGACGGCCGAAACGAAGATTTTTCCATCATGGTCAGTATATTGAACCACGATCCCCTGGTGGTAATCCAAGGAAATGGCATGACCGAATTCTATGGGTATATCAGAGAAATCATTGGACTGGAGAATTTTACCAATCTGCCGATTCGAGTAGACCGGTTGGATGAACGGTTTAGCGCAGACTTGGAAGTGGGTACCGGCAGTATCCGTCTCGAGGGGAGCCAACGAGCACTGGAACAATACAGTCCACCCGCTTCATTGTTGTACGTGGATGCTTCGGCCATAACCGAACCGGGGACCTATACCCTACCGGTAGTGGTACCCTCACTCCCGGGCTTTACCCTTTTACGGAGGGATCCTGAAACGGTTACGGTCCAGGTCAGACTTAAGAACCCTGGAAACTCATCATGATTATCGGTATCGGTGTGGATGTGGTCCACGGGTATCGGCTGAAACGGTGGCAGATCATCCCCGGCTTATTGGAACGCTATTTTCACCCTGATGAACTACGCGCTGCCCTGTCCCGGGGTAGCGGTGCGACCTTGTCTTTAGCAGCCCGGTTTGCTGCAAAGGAAGCCTTTGGTAAAGCCCTGGGTATGGGGCTTGCGGGTATCGTGCTCAAGGATATTATGGTGGTCAATCAGCACAACGGCAGGCCGGAGATACAAGTCTTCGGTACCGCGCTTCGGGCCTTGGAACAGAGCGGTGCCCATCGAGTCCATCTTTCCCTTACCCACGAAAAGGATAATGCCATTGCCATGGTGGTCTTGGAAGCCTTTCCACCATATTATCCGATTGATACCCTATCAGCCTCGAAAAATCACGGTTTTTAGTTTTCTTTGCCCTTTGCCTGTCCACGGCTAAACCTATGGGGCTTAGATTGCAGGTGATTCGCCAGATTGACAAGAGGTAAGGTATAGTTTAACCTGGTGAATAAGGAAGGTGAAAAGATGGGTATACTGGCTATGGTAAGTGTCGCCGTGGCATCCGCTACGGTTTCAGCGGTAGGGGTCATCCTATTCTATAGAAGAAAGGGAGAATCCTCCAAGCACCCCCTTCACGTGATTGAGCAGTTCTTCAGTAATCAAAATAATCGTAATCTAACCTTACGAGTACCTGATCAGGGGATGGAAGGACTGGATCGGATGAGCCAGAGCATAAATGGCTTTATCGCCTATATGGATAGCATCATAGCGCTTATTCAGATACGGGCAAAGCAAACCGAAGAGAATGCCGAAGCCCTGTATAAGCTGATCGACGATG
>JAITJS010000119.1 GCA_031278815.1 Treponema sp. | reverse complement strand
CCGCAATTAACGCGGATATCGGTGGCGGGGATTACACCATCACCCTGAAGGCTGATCGCGGGGCCACTGCTATTACCTTTACCGGCACTGTGGCGAAACGGATAATCCTGAAAGGGGTTAGCCCGGTCCGGATCATTACAAACAACGGGACCCCCGCTCTTTACCGTTCCTGCCCCTATCACCCTGGTTCTGGATACTAACCTTGTTCTGAATGGCGGAAACAGGGAGGCCTGGCTGGTGCGGGTAGAGGGTGGAGATCATGAGGGCCGGGTCCACCCTGCTGAACTTCAAGAGCGGTGGTGTGTTTATCGACAGCGGCAGCTTCACCATGAAAGGGGGAACCATCAACGGGAATTCCGCCGGCTACTATGGCGGCGGTGTGTTTGTCTACCAGTCCGGCGTCAACAGTTTTACCAAGCAGGAAGGGGACCATTGATGCAGATAATGAGGCGAAGGCCGGAAAGGTTGTCTATGTTTCCGTTGATGACCATAATGCCAGAGTACGCAACAGTCCTACAAGGCCGGGGCTAAACCTGGACAGCCGGATCCGAGGTCCCTCCGGGGGGCTGGGAATAGGGCGAAAGCCCCCAACCCCCCGGAAATTTTCTATTCCATCGGTTTATCCTCAAAGGGCCTTGACTTAAGGTAAACGTTAGCTTCTATAGTAGGGAAGCTTTTTCAAAAGGTCGGATTGTCGGATATTGAAAAAGCTTCCATCTTTAATGTTATTACTGAGAGGTATAGATCATGCAGTATCGAACGTATGGAAAGCTGGGCTTTAAGGTGTCTGCCTTGGGTATGGGATGTATGCGGCTCCCTCGGATTATTGATGCGCAGAAGCGGGAGGCCCAGGTGGATAAGGAAAAGGCACTTGAGCTTATCCGCTACGCGGTGGATCAGGGGATTACCTATTTTGATACGGCCTACGGCTACCATAATATGACCAGTGAAGTGGTCCTGGGGGAAGCCCTGGAGGGTTTGCGGGAAAAGGTCAGGATCGTTACGAAACAGCCCTTTGGGGTGATGAAGACCCAGGGGGACATTCGGCGTAACCTGGAGCAAACCCTAAAAAAGCTTCGGACCGATTATATCGACGTGTACCTGATTCATAATATCCAGGCGCCGATCTGGGAAGCAATCAAACAACGGCAGATCATCGAAGCCTATGAGCAGTTCCGTAGCGAAGGGCTCATCCGAGGTATCGGCTTCTCCTATCACGGCTTGCTGCCTGCCTTTAAGGATATTCTCTCTTATTATCCTTGGGATATGTGCCAAATTCAGCAGAACTTTATGGATGTAGACCGGGAAGCCACCGCAGAAGCCATAGGTCTTGCAGGTCAAAGGGGATGCGCCCTGGTCATCATGGAGCCCCTCCGAGGGGGCAGCCTGGCGTATCCGCCGCCTCAGATCCAGCGGATCTACGACGCCTACCCGGTGAAACGGAGCGCGGTGGCATGGGCCTTCCGGCATCTCATCACCTACCCGGAAATCAGCACCATTCTGAGCGGGGTTACCACCCTCCAGCAGCTTAAAGAGGATATCGAGATTTTTTCTCAACCCGATGCAGTACCTGGTTGCCTCAGTGAAGCCGAGCAGCGTATCCTCTCCCAGGTCAAAGCCACCTACGAATCCCTGGCCTCAATTCCCTGTACGGGCTGCGAATACTGTCTTCCCTGTCCGCAGGGGGTCCATATTCCTGGGGTCTTTAGGCAGTACAACGATGGGGTAATGTTTGGGGCCTTTGATCAGTCCAAACGAGGGTATATGTTTATGGGAAGGCAGAACCAGGATGCCTCCCCATGCAAGGCCTGCGGGACCTGTGAAGCCCTCTGTCCCCAGCATATTCCCATTATCCAGGAACTTCAAACCGCCCATAAGGCCCTCAAGGGCTGGATCGAGTGAGGGTCTATGCGCATCACCTCCTATATCGAAGCGCTTGACCGGCAACAGCTCCAGATGGATGGACTTTTGGTGCTGCAGCAAGGCCGCCAAATTGGAGCCCACCGGTGGACTCCTGATACCCATCGGAATGTCTATTCGGTAAGCAAGAGCTTTACCTCAATTGCCGTGGGCATGGCTATTGGCGAAGGGAAACTGGCCCTCACCGACCGGGTCCTTGATGCCTTTGGGGATCGGGTACCGAATCCTGCTCCCCGGCTTTCGGCCCTCACCCTGGAACATCTTTTGACCATGAGCCGGGGGTATCCGCAATTCACTCGGCCCCGCACTGTGGCTGAGGTTCTGGCCCAACCGTTACGCTATGACCCGGGAACGGTCTTTGTCTATGATAATGCCTCCACCTTCTTAGCATCTGCCCTGCTTACCAAGGCCACAGGCCAAACTTTGCGGGCCTTCCTGGTGGAGCGGCTTTTCAGTAACTTGGGTATACCTGATCCGGTTTGGGCGGAGAGCGAAGACGGGTTTACCCTGGGCGCCACAGGTCTGGAGCTTTCTACAGAAGAACTGGGGGTATTCGGTCAATTCCTGTTGCAACGGGGAAACTGGCAGGGTACCCAACTGGTAGCGGCCCAATGGATAGACGGGGCAACCCGGACCCAGATACCAACCCTGAATCCCCGGTTTAAGGATTCCCTGGCTCCGGATTATGATCTGGGCTATGGGTATCAGTTCTGGATCTGCCGCCATGGGGCTTATCGCTGCGACGGTAAAGCAGGGCAATTTGTGGTGGTCTTACCCAGGCAGGAAGCGGTGGTAGCCATCACCGCCCATGAAGTACGCATGAAGCCCATCCTCTCTTTGCTGTGGGAACATATACTGCCTCAGTTGTAACTCCCGAAGAGGGGGGTTGAAGGCCTCTGTATGGCCGGGAGCGCGGGAAGTGAAGCGCCCCTTGCTTCTAGCCCGTGAGGGTCTGGATATAATTCCGGGGGTAGGGGGGCCTCTCGGCCCTCCATAATATTTTTTACCCGGTATCGTCCCTTGACAGGAGTAACTTTCTCCCTATATAATTTCTCTATATTTAGTATGCATTATGCTGATTATACCTCTTACGAAAGGAGCCGTGTATGGCACGATTCGAGAAAATTACGGAGCTCATAGGGAATACCCCTATCGTTAAAATCAATAAGCTGAATGACAGCGAGGCAACGGTGTATGTGAAACTGGAAAGTTTCAACCCTTTTTCCAGCGTGAAGGACCGGATCGCTCTGGCGATGATTGAGGCGGCAGAACGGGAAGGTAAAATTAAGCAAGACACCATTATCATTGAACCCACCAGTGGTAATACGGGTATTGGCCTGGCTTTCGTGGCTGCTGTCAAGGGATACCGGATCATCCTCACCATGCCTGAAACCATGAGCATTGAGCGCCGGAAACTACTTAAAGCCCTGGGCGCGGAATTGGAATTGACCGAAGGGGCCAAGGGTATGAAGGGGGCCATTGCCAAGGCAGAAGAACTGGCAGCAAAGTATCCCAATGCCTTCATTCCTCAGCAGTTTGACAACCCTGCCAACCCCCAGATTCATGAGGCTACTACCGGACCTGAAATCTGGAAAGATACCGAGGGAAAAGTGGACATCCTTATTGGCGGGGTCGGAACCGGCGGAACCGTTACCGGTGCGGGAAAATACCTCAAAGCCCAGAAACCCTCGGTGAAGGTGATTGCCGTAGAGCCTTCTGCTTCCCCGGTCCTTTCCGGCGGACAGCCCGGTCCCCATAAGATCCAAGGTATTGGCGCGGGTTTTGTTCCCCAGGTATATAACAAGGATATGATAGATGAAATCTACCAGACCGATGACATCAAGGCCGGGACCATTGCCCGGCGTTTGGCTAAAGAAGAGGGGATCCTGGTGGGGATCTCGGCTGGTGCGGCCCTGGAGGCAGCTTTGACGGTGGCTAAACGTCCAGAGAATAAGTGCAAGACCATCGTGGCAGTGCTTCCTGATACCGGAGAACGGTATCTCTCCACCTGGCTCTGGGACGAGTAAGCCTGATGCTACCCACTTCTCTGGTACTGTGGAGCATCCTATGAGTTGGAGAATTGCCGTTGCCAGTATTGATGGGGTACTGATAACCGAACATTTCGGTCGTTCCCGCTGGTTCTATATCATTGATGTCCAGCGGGATGGAACCGGGGTGGTGGTGGAACGTCGTTCCGTACCTCCGCTCTGTGAAGGGGGCGACCATACCGGAGCCGGGATGGAGGCGCGGATTACTGCGCTTAAGGATTGTATCGCGGTCCTGGTTGCCAAGATAGGCTCCACGGCCCAGCAGCGCCTTGCCTTGGCAGGAATATCGGTCTTTGAAGAACCGGCTCAAATAGAAACCGCAGTCAAACAAGTGGCTGCTTATTATCTCAGGATCCATAAACCCGAATAATGGCTTTGTGGCGGCATATATGCCGAAGTATCGTTCCACAGGAACGCGATCAGGGCCGGTAAAATGTGCCTGATCAACGGCGTGGGAATGATCGCCAGCTACGCTGGCGCGTGTAGCGAGACCATAGCCGTTGCGGAGGCCGCGCTGCCTACTGGCGGCGAAGCATATACCGTCCTGTTATACAACGTTTTTTTAGCCCTATTGACAACCGCCGTGCGCCATGGACGGCGCACGGCGTTACGATAAATTTCTGCATTATTTCAGTGTAGAAAGTGCAAAACTATTTTTATCACCGCCTACATTGTTTGTTGCCCCTGTCATGGTACTGGTGCAAGTGCCCGCTACCGTAGAATTGTCGTAGATGTAACCGGCAATTTTCCCGACCAAATCGGTACAATTCCCGGTAATGCTCCCGGAACTTGTGCTGTTGGTAACCGTAAAAGCACCTGGAGCGCCGAGAAATTCATACCCCGGCATTGACGCCATTGCGGCATACATACTGGAATAAAAACCGCTGCCGATTATACCGCCAATTCGTTCAGCGTTAGTAGGCGTGCTAATGGTAACATTTGAAACCGTGCAACTATCGATTGACGTGGGGGGATCAGGAGCGTATGTCCCGGCAAAACCAAGGAGCCCCCCAATCATGAAACAATTTTCTCCTACCGTAATGGTAACATTGCTAACAGCGCAATTCTTAACTTCCGCAGACAATTGTGCGCAAGCAGCAAGACCGCCAATGCCAATACTCCCCGCTGGGGCGCTTATAGAGCCGCCGGTTACGGTACATGCAATAATCGAACCGTCTTCCATACCGCCTGCAAGAATACCTGCCATACCGACCTCATCGCCTTCGGGCAAGGTAATGTCAGCGGCCGCACTGGAATTCTTTATATCGCAGAAACCGCCTCCGACAATGCCGCCCACCATGACAGTACCGGTAATACTATTGGCGCCTTGTAAGATAATGTTTTCAACCGCGTTGGTCGATGCGCCGTATCCTATTACACCGATTACCAACTTATATCCGGTACATTCTCTACCACAAGATTTTTTACAACGCCATTCTCTCCAGCTACACAACCAAATAGTCCGACTCCTCCTTGGTTAGGCGCTGAAATGGTAACATTGGCAATTTTGTGTCCCTTGCCGTCAAAGACACCGGTGAAGGCCAGTTCTAGCTTTGGGGTTTCCTCATGTTCCGGCGCATCTGAAACAGGTTCAAAAATCCCAATGGGACTGAAATTTTCGTAGGAAGACAAATCAATGTCCGCCGCCAGAATATAGCGCCCGCTCAGATTATTTCGTACCGCATCAAGTTGAGCCGCCGTAGTAATCTGTACCGGTTCATCGTCTTCGGGTGAATCCGTTGGACAACCCGTCAGAACAAGACCGAATACCAGCAATATGCCGAGTATTCCCACCAAAAGTTTTTTGTTTGTCATTTTTTTTCCTTACTAAATGACCACCCATCTTGTGGGCGCTAGTATTAACAAGAGATACCTCTTGTTCCATAAAAAGCGTTAATCGCTTGTTATTGGTGAAGAAAGAAGCCGGTACCTCCCAAAAGGAGAATTCCGGCATAAGTTTTGAAAAAAATAGTGGCTGTTTTGTAAGAAATATCTCTGAAAGGTACTTGACAAAGAGGAAAGAGGCTAGACAATCACTTGGTCCGGATTGTGTCCTGTTCATAAGTTTGAGGAGGGTAACATTTTGCAAAATTTTTGTCAATAAGAGGCTATAGACATCATCAAATAATTTCAGGCGACATGGAGGGCGCCTGAGACGACAAATTGGGGCTAAAAAAATGTCGTATAACGTTCCAGCCCGCCCTATAAAACAAGGGGATATGTTACGGAGCGGAAGCGGGCTTTTTTCATTACTCAAAGGTATACATGGCCCAAAAAGACAGGCAGGTCCAGCTTGCCAGGGGGGGGGCATACGCTGCGGCATTGCGATACTCCTCCTTAAGGTAAACGGTCCCTATTCGGTATTGGCTTCGCTGGTGGAACCCAAACGGTTTTTTCACCCGCTTTTTTCCTGTACCCCTCTATGGGCTTGTATATCCTGGTATACGGGCAGGTGATGCTTTCCCAGTCCCCGTAATAGTATGGTTTTCCCGCAGTGCAGGGTTAAGATGATCCCTTTAGGAAGCACCGCTACGTTTTGTATATCCCCATAGGCTATGAAATCAGGATCATAAAAGTTCGTTTTTATGTTTCTTATATACAAGCCGCTTTCATTACTCTCATAAAGGATATGTACTTTTCGTCTTCCTATGCTCCAGTACGCGAAGATAGACCAGCCAAGAACCCCCATAAGGCCGGGGCTGAAGCTGTTTCTTTGTAGGCCCTGATACCCTACCCAAAGCACATGAAACACCAGGGCACTCAGGATGACCGCTCCTGCGGGATTTTTAATAACCATACCCCTTAGACTCCTCTTAGTATGCGCTCCTTATGAGTAAAACTCGTAGAGCACAAGCTTTTTGGGCGTAAATCCTTTAGCCCATACCCAGCAGTTCCCCAAGCCTCTGGGCATTCACTGCTGCTTGCCCCTTAGGGTGATTGTTAAAATACACCAGTACGATATCTGCCTGGGTTTGCAGCCGTAGGATCCGATCCCTCCAGGATGCTAACTCCCCATCAGAATACCGGTAATCATACCGGGCTGCCCTGTCCGAACCCCAAAAGTCCCGCTGGTTGCGACCGTGGAGCCGTATATAGGCCAAAGGAGCGGTAACGGCCTCCAGGATAGGGGGTAAGCCTGCTAAGGGAGGTAGATCCACCACGGCCAAAGCGACCGCCCGTTCCCGTAAGCCTTGAACTACTTGTTCCCGATACCATTGGGTGTTACGGAATTCCACTACCCGGGGCAGTTCCTCAAAGGCAGCAAGGAGCTGCGCCAGATAGCGCCGGTTTTCCTTTTCATAATGGAAGGCATAGGGGAATTGAAACAAGACCGCCTCAAGGCACCGGGCTTCCTGCAAGGGTTTCAATGCTTCCCGGAAGGTTTTGGCCTGAGTTTCCCAGGAACGCCTATCCGGCTCATGGGTCAAGGATGCATGGGCCTTTATGGAGAAACCCAGCGAACCTCCGGCCTTTTGTAGCAGGGCGGCAAGCTGGCTTGCCGTGGGCATGCGGTAGTAGGAATAGTTCAGTTCTAGGGTAGCAAAACGCCTGGTATAGCAGCGTAAATAGGCCCCGCTCTTGGTTCCTGTCGGATAAACCGGCCCTACCCATTCACGGTAGGAGTACCCTGAAGTGCCAATACGAATGAGTCCCATATAACCGGTATACTAAACCGGTCTATTCCGGTCAAGCATGAGGGTAAGGGCAGCGCCCTGTACCCTTGACTTGATCAGGTTCAAACGGACAGACCATACTTGAAAATTAATGGAGGGTATGGTACACCAAGGTATTCATGAACTACTCCAGTCTGGCAAATCTTGCCGTAGTAGCCTGTCCCGGGGGTGAGGTGTTCGCCGATGAGGTGATCCTGCATCTGCAAGAAGGGTATCTCCATAATTTGGAGCTGATGGTCGCTGACTTGGCCACCCGGTATAATCTGCCTGCCCCTGCAGTGGCAGCACGGATCAATTTTATCAATGAGGTTCTAGTCCTCTACGGAAATGGGAAGACGGATGCATTCCAGACTCCTCAGTTCAAGATTGCCACCCGGTTTAGCTTCTTTTCCAATGGGGAAGTCAAAGCAGAGATCCTGGAATCCATCCGCGGTAAAGATACCTATATTGTACAAGATGTGGAAAATCATTACCCTATGTCTTTTAATGAAGGAAAGAGCCGGCAGGTCCTCTCGGTTAATGATCATCTTATGACCACCTTTGTTACGGTAGATGCGGTAAGACAAGCGGGAGCCGACCAGGTAACCCTGGTAACTCCTGTGTACCCCTATTCCCGGCAACATAAGAAGAAAGGTCGGGAAGGGCTCACCGCAAGCCGGGTGGGGAAGATCCTCGAATCCTTAGGCGTCAACCGGATCATCACCTTGGACATCCATTCCCGGGAGATTGTCAACTCCTTTAACTACCTGCGCCTTGAAAATCTGCATGCCAGTTATCAGATCATCCGTGCCTTAGCAAGGCTTCCGGGGATTGTCTTAAATGACGATTTTGTGGTGGTCTCTCCTGATACAGGCGCGGTGGATCGGAATAAGTTCTACGCCACTGCCCTTAAGAAACCTTTGGCCCTCTTGTATAAAGAGCGGGACTATTCCCGGATTTCTAAGGATGCTATGGAAAACAACATCTCTGAGATAAAGCTCCTTGGAAATGTCAAAGGCAAGACGGTTTTCATGGCAGACGATATGCTGGGAACCGGTGGAACCCTCCTTAAGGCCATGCAATTTCTCAAAGACCAAGGAGCCGGCAAGGTAATAGCCGCCATAAGTCTTCCCCTGTTCTCAGGAGAGGCGATTTCCTATTTTGATGAGGCCTATAAGGCAGGGCTTTTTTATCGTATTATCGGTACCAATGCCATCTACCATGAGGCGGTTTTACAGCGAGAATGGTATATCAGCGTGAATATTACCAAGCTCTTTGCCCAGACCATTTGCCGCTTGCACCAGGGTCTTTCCTTGAGTTCCTTGTTGGATAACCGGGATATTATTGTCAAGCTCTTCGCAGAAACCTGATGCCCAGCACTAAGTTTCCCTGGATATTCTGTGCGGATATAGGGACTTCTTCTCTTAAAGCCGCACTCATTGATACGGAAGGCCATGCAGCAGCCCTGGTCCGGGAGGTGTATCCCCCGGAGCGTTTTGCTTCAGGTACCATCCTTGCCGCAGATTGGGAGGATGCCTTGGCCAGGGCATGGGGCCGCCTTGCTTCCCAGACAGGGATATTCCCTAGGGCTCTCTGTATTTCCGGGAACGGCCCTACCCTGGTTCCCCTTACCCCCTGGGGAGAAGCCTTAGCCCCGCTGCACTGGTATGGCCATCGCCGTACCGAGGAAGGCTCCCAATCCCTCTTTCTCCCCTATATCCGCTCCTTTATCCAAGACCGGCCCCAGGATTACGAAAACACCCGGTACCTGTGCTCGGCTCCAGAATGGCTTGCCTATCGCCTTGGGGCGGATCTGGTTACGACCCTGCCAGCTTTGGCCTATGAACCCTATTATTGGGACCAAGACCAGTGCGCCTGTGCCGGGGTGGACATCCAGGTGTTTCCCCCCTTCGTGAAACTGGGAAGCATCATCGGCATGGTTTCCCCGGCTGCATCAAGTCGCTTAAACCTTCCTGAAGGGATCCCCCTCGTGGCAGGAGGTCCTGATTTTATCATGGCCCTCATTGGCGTGGGGGCATTGAAACCGGGTATGGTCTGTGATCGGGCAGGTACCTCCGAGGGTATCAATGTATGCTGTTCCCGTCCTTTTCCTCAAGGGGCCTTCCGGGTACTTCCTCATTTGGAGGAAGGCTTGTGGAATATCGGCAGCATTATTCCTTCTTCTGGAAGGCTCTTTGATTGGTTTAGAACTTTGAGCGGACAAGAGGAACGGCTCTACCGGGAACTCATGGAAGAACTTATCCCCCAGCCTCGATGCTTCCGACAATCCAGGGCCTGTTTCTTCCCCCAAGAGGAGTCCCTGCCTGGGCTGTTCCTGTCCTTGGGTGAGTCGGGTTTGATGAACCGGCAGGAACTGGGCCGGGCAGTGTTGGAGGCGATGGGATTTCTCGTCCGGGATACCCTTACCGAGATGGAGAAGCAGGGTTTGGGGATTAGGGAGATGCGGGTTTGTGGGGGACAGGGTAAAAACCCCTTGTGGAATCAGTTCAAGGCAGATCTCTGTGGGTGTACCCTGCTTATTCCTGAGCTATACGACGGTGAACTGGCAGGAGATGCGGCAGTGGCCGCAGTGGCCTTGGGCGAAAGTGCTGGTTTAGCCGAGGCCGTGAGCCGGATAGTCCGCATGAGTGCCCAGTATGTACCTACTAGTCAAACCCAGGACCAGTACACTGAACAATACCATGACTATAAGGCGCTTAAAGAAAGGATCCGGGCCTCTATACGCGAGGGTAATCATGGAGCGCTATAATATCCCGGAATCCTGGGGAGCCTTTTTGTTCGATATGGACGGAACTCTTTATACGAACCGGGCATATATGCAGTTCCAGATCCATAGTTCCATTGAACGGTTGGCCCGGTTGCGGGGCACTTCCTTTGAAGCCATGCAAGGGGCTATCACCGCATACCAGGAAACCTGGGCCCAAACCCACCAGGGACAAAGGGTGAGCCTGGGTAATACCTTGGTCCACTTTGGGGTTTCCATTAAGGAGAGTATCCGTTGGCGAGAGGAACTGTACGAGCCTGAGGTCTACCTCAAGGCGGATCCGAAGCTCCGGGAAACCCTGAAGCGTTTAGGGGCTACCCACGTTTTGGCGGTAGTAACCAACAATCCCGTGTTGGTGGCCCGGAAACCCCTGGCGGCTTTGGGGGTGGAGGATCGCTTTCAGGGGATTGTTGGTCTTGATACCTGCCTGGTATCAAAGCCCCATGCAGCGCCCTTTCTCAAAGCCGTAGAACTTTGTGGGGTTTCCCCTTGGGCCTGTGTTTCCGTAGGGGATCGCTACGATATAGACATCGCCCTTCCGCTGACTTTAGGCATGGGAGGCATCCTGGTAGCGGGCGTAGAGGATGTGTATCAGCTAGGGTGTGAGGAAGATAGCATGTGCTTTTCATCACTGGAGACTCTATCTCGATTGGGTAGGTGTATTACCCGCTGGTAATGAATAACCCTTAAAACCAGATACTGTTTCCTCAAAGCCTCTACGTCGAGAGAGTTGACGCTAGAGGGTCTTCTGATGTTCCCAGTACCAGCGAGTATACCCACCCTGGGAGGCGCCCTACACGTATGCAGAGCGTAAGGTGTTATACACAAGGGTTCGTGATACAAACGGGACGTAGAAGATGGTTTCATTTTTAATCGTTTTGGAGGAAAAGAATGGTAAATCCTATTTTGAGATTAAGAAAAAAAGTATAAATAGTATACTTAGAAAATACGGTCAAATCTCGTGTGGTTTGATGGTGGCATTAGATAAAGAACGACAAAAATTCGTTTTTGAAGAAGAGTATATAAGGGCCTCCTCATTAGAACTTATTGCCCATGAAATATACGATAAAAATATCCAGGGAAGCGTTACCGAATTAGGGGTTTACCGGGGACAATTTGCAAGGATTATCAATATAGCCTTTCCCGACAGAAAATTATTTCTATTTGACACATTTGAAGGTTTTGATAAACGAGATGTAAAAATAGAACTTGAAAATAACTATTCCACTGGGGCTCAAGATTTTTCTGAAACGACTGTTGCATTAGTGTTGAGCAGAATGGATTATAAACAGAATTGTATAATAACAAAGGATATAGCGGAACAAAAGCGGCGGTAAGGAAATTCTCAGAAGAAAACGAAGTCCCCTATTCCCCAATGTGCGATCCTTGGGGCAGTGCGGTTATTATGAAGCCCTAGTAGGCTGTCAAGACTAAATTCCCGGATAGAAAAGAGAGCTTAATGCAGGCATCCTTAGTCTTAAACTGCCACAGCACCGTCTTTTGATTGCGGGTCAAGACCTTGGCGGATCAGTGCACTCAATTCTATGCGTTACCCTATTAACACAAAGGTACCGATGGTAATTAATACTCCACCGATGATTGTTTTAATGGTCATTGTTTCTTTTAATACAATAAAGGCTAATACCATGCCAATAACCAGACTGAATTTATCTATTGGGATAACTTTTGAAGCATCTCCAATCTGCAAAGCTCTATAATAACAAAGCCATGATAAACCAGTTGCTATTCCAGAAAGGATTAAGAAAAACAAATCCTTATGTCCCATGGCTACAAAATCTTTGTGCTTCCCGCTTATCAACACGATAACCCAGGACATAATCAAGACTATAACGGTACGAATCGCCGTTGCCACATGGGAGTCAATATTTTCAACCCCAATTTTTACCAAAATTGAGGTTAATGCAGCAAAAAAAGCTGCTAGTAATGCATATACGACCCACATACCGGTTTAGTATACCTTACAAAATGAATTTAGTAACCCTCCGATAAAATCGAAAAGGTTTTACCGTTTTTTATCCGGAAAGGATTACGGCAAAACCTTTGTAAGCAGGGCTTCTCTTTTTTAATTACCCTTTCACCGCACCAGCGCTTATCCCTTTAACGATGAATTTTTGCAGGAACAGAAACACTGCCACGATGGGGGTAATGGTAAGCAAAACCGCAGGGAAAATAAGCTGCCAGGGATTGCCGTACTGGCCTGCGAGGATCTGGGCGAAATACAGAGACAGCACCAAGGTCTTGTTTTCCGAATTCCCGATTACCAGGAAAGGTAAGAGGTAATCGTTCCAGATCCACAGGGCGTTGATGATGATCACCGTCACGGTTATGGATTTTAAGAGCGGCATGACAATCAGAAAAAATAGCTGTACGATATGGGCGCCGTCTATGAACGCCGCTTCCTCAACCTCAAGGGGCACGGACTTTACAAAACCGTGGTAGAGGAACATCGACATGGAAAGCCCGAAGCCCCCGTACATCAGGATAAGCCCTCCCAGGTTTTTAAGCCCTAGGGCATCAAAAAGCTGGATCAGGGGGTACATAATCGCCTGGAACGGAATAAGCATGGCCGCCACAAAGGCCATAAATATAAATCCTGCAATCTTGAGCTTACTCCGCACCAGTATCCATGCGGCCATAGAAGAAAGGAGCACAATCAATACTACCGCAAGAACCGTGATAAGTAACGTAAACCCTATGGATTTGAGAAACTGAAGCTGTTCTAGGGCGTTGCGGATATACTGGAAATCAAACCGCTCAGGCGGCGCGATTGGGTTGTCTACAATCCGGGTTTGGGGTTTAAAAGCATTAACCAGGAGTATCCACAGCGGTGAAAGGGTTAACACGGCCCCGACACTCATAAGGCCGTACCGGATACCTCCTTGTATGCGCTGGACCAGGAAATAGGATGTTGTTTTCATGCCTCAATCTCCTTCTTTTTGGTAAGATACACCTGGGTCAGGGTAATGGCCGCCACCAGGATGAAGAACAGCACCGCCTGGGCCTGGGCTTTGCCGTAATCCGCAGGGTTGGAATCCCGTATGGTCCTGAGAATCTGGTAGGCCAGCATCCGGGTGTTAAAGTTTCCGTCGGTGAGGGCCACGTTTTGATCCAGCAGTTTGAAACTGCTGGAAAGGGTCGTAAAAAGCACCACCGTAAAAGAAGGCATGAGCATGGGAAGGGTTATGTTCCAAAACGTATGCCACCAGGAAGAGCCGTCTATGCTCGCGGCTTCGTAGTAATCTTTGGGAATAGTGTTAAGGCCCGCAATGTATATCAGCATCATGTACCCTGAAGATTGCCAGGTAGTGAGGATCACCAGGGCAAACAGGGCTTTCAGGCTGTGCTGGGTCATGTACCGCAGGGCTTCCATGGGGATGATCCCTTGAGGGCTGAAGAGCATATCCGTAAAAACCACCTGAAAGATAAACTGAAAGATGTACCCCAAGGCAAGCCCGCCGAGCATATTGGGTAGGAAAAATACCGTACGAAACACTCCGGCTATCGCGGCGCTCATCTTGTTGATAAGTAGCGCTAGAGACAGAGACACCCCGTTTATGACCACCACCGCAATCAGGGTATAGCGGACCGTGTACCACAAAGCCTGGATAAACCGTGCATCCTTGAGGGCGTTACTATAGTTGCTCAAACCGTTAAGGGCCTCGAATACACTTTGCGCCCTGGTCTTGGTTAGGGGATTAAAGTAATAACTGCCCCGCCATACCGTAAAGGAGTTGAACACCCCCACCATAAAGGGGAGGACAATCACGGCGGTAAAAAACACCAAAGCCGGAATCACAAAAGGCCAAAACCAGCGTACATAGATGGATTTGTTTTTCATTTTTTCTGCAAGCATCCTGATCCTCCATAAAAACGGATAGGGCCGCCGCTTTGAAGCGGCGGCGTGGGAGGGCTACTGATTGAGCAGCTCTATCCAATGAGCGACGCCGAAATCCGCGATGGCTTCGTAATCCTCTTGAGTCCACTCCGGTTTTATGAGGTACTGTTCCATTAATAACGCGCCTAAGCCGTCTCCTGCCCAAGGACCTGGCGCGCCGTGCCACCGATCTCCCAGCACATCCCCGGTCTTCAGGTATTCCAGGATGGAGTTCCCCAACGAATTGGGCGCCGTAGTTACCGCAGCGTCCGCATTATAGGGAATAAAAGCAAAGGATTCTATGATGAAACGCTGCCCCTCAGGGGAGGTGTTCATCCATACGAGGAAGTCATAGGCTTTTTGTTTTTCTTCTTCGGAACACAGGGCGTTTACGCTGTAGTAATTGGGCACAAATACCGGTATGGACCGGTCCATCTTTTCAATGGTCAAGCCTTGAGCAGTAATATCACCGGTATTGGGGGGGGGGGGGGGGGGGGTAAAAGGCATTTTAATTGGCAGGAAATATATCCGTTCCCCCACAACCTTGTTCACCGCAATAATGTTGTTGTACGCCCAGTTTCCCTGTTTCAGGAGCAAGGCCTTACCTTCGGCAAATAGCT
>JAITJS010000093.1 GCA_031278815.1 Treponema sp. | reverse complement strand
ACCCACGAAACGGTTTGCCAAAACTGCCGGATGGGGATTGATCTTATATCCGTTCCATCAATACAGGCCCGACCGCTTTTCCAGTTGAGCATATTCATGACACATTTGAGAAGCGTCGTTTTACCGGAAGCGTTCGGACCGAGGACGGCGAGGATCTCGTGGTCGGCGAGCGAAAAATTGACATTTTCAAAAACGGCGTGTTTCCCATAGGTAAACGAACCGTTTTCCACGGATAGCCTCATAGAACCCGGTTCTCCTTTCTGAAATAAAGAAAGCCGAAAACCGGCGCTCCGATGATGGCGGTCAGGATCGACAGCGGTATCTCAGACGCGGTAAGGCTTCGCGCGATGGTATCAACCGCCAGCATATACCCGGCGCCGATGGCAAGACTCGCTGGGATGACCTTCCGGTTATCCCAGCCAAAGACCGAACGCGCGATATGCGGAATGACGAGGGCGACCCAGCCGATTTGTCCGCAGACGGAGACGACCGCCGAGACAATCATCGACGCGCAGATGATGATCTGCCACCGCATCCGCGCCGGATACATCCCCAGCGCCCTTATTTCATCGTCCCGCAGCGCAAGTGCGTTGAGCCGCCAGCGTTGCAGCATAATGACTACGGAACCTGCGGCAATCGCGCAAAAGGGATAGGTTAATTTGTCGAACGACGCGCCGGTCATGCTGCCCATGAGCCAAAAGGTGATCGCCGGTAATTTTGAAAAAGGGTCGGCGGTATATTTAACAAGGGAAACCAGCGCGGAAAAGAGACTTGAGACGATGATACCCGCAAGAATGATCACCAAAAGATTACCGTTATTCCTTATCCTGCTCATCAGAAAACTCATCGCGATTGCCGTGCAGCCGAACAACAACGCCAGTACCTGAACGCCGAGCATGGGAAACGAGAACAGCAGCCCGATTGCCGCGCCGAATGAAGCGCCCGACTCGACGCCGGTTATATCCGGTGACGCGAGGGGATTTCCAAATACCGCCTGAGAAGCCGCTCCCGCAAGGGAAAGGCCTCCACCCGCCGCCAGCGCGAGCAGGATACGGGGCAGACGCACGTTGAAAACGACGGACGCTATCGTTTTGTCGGCAGGAAGACCTATGAGGGCGCGAAAAACATCCCGCACGGAGATTGCGTAACGTCCGGCGCAGAGCGCGAAGAAGGCAATGATGAACGGCGCGCCCGCCAAAAGAACGGTGAACAGGCCCGTTTTTCTTTTCATGCGCTAATGCGTCTGCGTAACCATTGCACCCGGCCTGAGCATCGCGTCCAAGTCGCTTTGCGTCATCGTGTAACCATAGAATTCCCGGTAGAACGCGGCGACTTCGTGGTTGATATCGACATCCGCAAACAGGCCCGGATTGTTTTTGACCGCCATCCATTTCAGCACCACGCTAAACTCAATGGAAGGCGCGTAACTCCGGTAGGTGCCAAGCGGGAATTTGTAGACCTTGTCGTTCCGCACGGCGGGAACCTGGCTCCAATCGAAACCATCGATTCTGTTTTCCAGCAGATCCGCCGGAACAATCGGACTGAAATTGGTAAGGTAAATAATATCCGGCGACCACGAAAACACCCGCTCGATGTCGATGTTTTGAATGCCGGTTACATCCGCCGCATTCCGCGCACCGGTTGAGGCGAGCCAGTACGCGCTGTAATGCCCGTTCCCGGCAACCTGCAACGCGCTTGCGGTATGCGTAAAGACGATGAGCGCTTTCGGCTTTTCGTTTTCAGGGGTGCCGCGCAATTTGTCTTGCAACTCCGCGTAGACCTGTCGATTATAGTTTATCAGCTTTTCAACGCGGGCGTTTTTCCCGAAAATCGCTTCAAGCTGCCGGAGCCAGTCTTCGATATTTACCGCCACATCGCCGCCGCCTTTCATCGCCGTAGTAAAGCCGACAGCCGAAATCCCCGCGTTTTTCAACAACTCGTACTCGGCCTGTCCTTCTCCCGTATAGAACACCACATCCGGCTTGAGTTTCAGAACCTCTTCAACATTGATCGTCGTTCCGTTAATAAACCCGGTTTCGAGCTTCAAAATGTCGGGATATATTTTCGAGAATATCGAACCTTCCGCCACCGACCGGGCGACCCCCGGAATACCGATCAGCTTTTCGGTAGACCCCATGAAGTAACAGTAAACCGCAGGCAGCGGCCATATCGACGTGATCAAGACCCGTTCGATACGCTCCGGCAATTCGACATCGTTCCCCGCAAGGTCACGGATAACCTTCGTACTGGCGGGCGCCTTGTCTTTGACCCCCATACCGGGAGCAAACTGGGCGGTACAGAATAACAGCGCCAACATAAAACCAACATTCCTTTTCATCATAATAAACCTCCAAAATAAAAAATATTTCTCATCTGAAGCTGTTTCAAAACTTGAAGTTTTGAAACAGCTTCTTGGATCGGACGGACGGACCCCGCGAAACGGTCTGGCGTTTAAACTTTAACCGGCCCGTGGGATCTTTTTTTGTTCACCTCCTTTTACGATAAAGCCGCAGCCGCCAATTTCCTCGCTCCGGTAGAGCGTGTCGATGATGAGTTCCTTCAAGTCCTTCCCGGCCTTGTCGGATACTTGAAGACCGCCTGAGTCTTCATGCGGGATTATCCCCAGCATGACGGCGTTCGCGTTGCGCGGGCAGAGGTAAAGGGCGTCCCTCATCAGCGCGGAGGCACGAAGCGAAAAGACAGCGGGAATACATCCACACGCGGTCTTCACGGCTTCGTCCTCGTCTTCGGTACCGCACCTACGTACGCTTAGCCTCCGCCCGCATCAACCCAGTGTTTGTCGGACAGAGCAACGTCATAGCGAATGGCGTTCTCGGCCAGCAACCGGATGCATTCAGGCGACTTGGAGGCTATCACGCTATCGTAATTGCTGACAAACACCCGTGAACGTGGGAGCTTCAGCACTTCCATGAGCGCAGGCTGCGGCAGGTGGCACCCGTTTGTGGTGAGGCATACTTCGAGCAGACGGGGCTCGTCGTTGAGCGCGGCAATGATCGTGGCAAGCTGCGGGTGCAGCATCCCCTCGCTGCCCATGACGACGGCCGATTCAACACAGTCCGCCACGGACAGAATCCTCCGTACCGACGACAGAACCATTTCCCCGTCAAAATCCTCCCGTTCCTGGTAATGCGGATTGAGATGGAGGCAATGCGGACAGCGGGTGGTGGTGACCGCAAGCCGTTTTATCCTGAGCGGTCGTTGATAGAGCGCATTCTGTAGTTCCGCCTGAGAACCGGAGGGCTCGCGCAAAACATCCGGCATATTCGCCCGCCGCTCTCCAGCTGCGTTTTCCATCACGACCGGGTAATCCTCCCCATCTTCACCGTTTGAGACTACCGGCGGACAAGGCGGGTTTCCGGCAAGCGGAAGCAGGTTACGAAGAATCCGGTTTATCACGCCCCGTTTATTTCCTCAAACGGCACAATCCTTCCGCATATCTGTTCCGCCAGATAAGGGTTATGCGTGATGACAAGCAGCCCCATGTTGCGCCGCGTTATCATGTCCAGCATCACGTTCCATATCTGGGCCTGGGTGATCACGTCAAGCATGGTCGTCATCTCGTCGGCGATGATGAGGCGGGCATCAGGTCCCAGGGCGCGCGCAATGCAGAAACGCTGAATTTCGCCGCCTGAAAGTTCCTGCGGATACCGGGCCAGCCAGGGTTTTTCGATGCCCATGCTGGCGAGGAAGGCGTCGTCCGCCTTCCAGCCTTCGGAGAGGGTCTTCCCCATCTTCCAGCGCGGGTTGACCGCTTTTTCAGGGTGCTGGTAGATGAGCTGCACGGGGCAGTAGCCATCGGTAGGGAGCGGCTTCCCCGCGAACAGCGTTTCTCCGGTATCGGGCGCAAGATACCCGGCCATGATACGGGCCAGCGTACTCTTACCGCAGCCTGAAGGCCCGACGAGGGCCACCCGTTCTCCCGCGTTAAGCGAAAACGAAACCTTGTTTAGTACCGGGCGGCCTTTCCCGTAGCCAAACCGGATGTCTTTTACTTCAAACAGCATGGACGCATCGTACCTCCCCGCCGCGCAGTTCCCGCATGGGAACCGGCGACGCGCACGCGCCGGTTCTCTCTGGACAACGTGGCGCAAAACAACAACCGGAGGGCAGTTCCCCCGCATAGGGCTGGCTGCCCGGAATCGGGATGAAGCCGTTTTGTGGAACCGCCTGCCAGAGCGCCTTGGAGTAAGGATGGCGCAGGCGCTGTGGACCCTCCCGGAAATCGGCAGCATCCGCTATCTCGACCGTGCTACCCGCGTAAAAAACCGCGATACGGTCGGCACATTCAAATGCCAGGTCAAGATCATGGGTAATGAGGAGGATACCCGCACCCGCATCGGAGAGTTCACGGAAATGCTCCATGACCCGCTTGGCCGTGGCGAGAGTCATCCCCGGCGTCGGCTCGTCGGCAATGATGAGCTTCGCGTCTCCCATCACCGCCGTCGATATAAGTATCCGGCGTGACATACCGCCCGAAAGCTGAAACGGATATTTTTTCGCGGCGCTCTCCGCCAGCTCATACCGCTGAAAGATACTTTTTCGCTTTTCGTCGTTACCGTAGATGCCGTTTATCTGCTCCCCCGTCTTCATAAGCGGGTCAAGATAGGTAAGAGACTGCGGTACCAGGGCAAGCTCGCGCCCCCGAATATCCCGCAAGAGGGATTCCGTTACCGCCTTGCCCCGATAGCGCATATCCCCGGTAACCTGCGCGTTGCGGGGCAGTATTCCCAGTATCGCGTGGGCCAAGAGACTCTTCCCCGAACCGGACGAACCGGCGACGGCGACAATCTCGCCTTCCCGTACCGAGACGCTGAGATTATAAATAACCCGCAAGTCCCTCTGCCGCAACGCGCCGGACGCCCCGTCATACATACGGAAACTCACCGAAAGATCCCGCGCCTCAAGCAGCGTTTCAGGCGCCGGGTTTTTATCTGTTTTCATCACTCACTCCTGCGCGCTTGCCGGGTCGATGAGCAGCTTCACCTGCTCGCCGAGCTTATCGAAAAGCATCACCACGGCAACGAGCGCCGCGCCGGGGAAAAACACGAGCCACCACAGCCCCGCCGCGATATGCTTCATGGACTCGGAAAGAATAATCCCGATGGCCGGCGTGTCCACCGAAAGCCCGAAACCCAGAAAGGTGATGCCCGCCTCATGAAGAATCGCATGAGGAAAGAGCAGGATGAGGCCGATGATGAATTGCGGGAACACATGAGGCAGGATGTGTTCAAAGGCGACGGTCATCCGTGATTTGCCAAATTTCCGTGCGCTTTTCACGAACTGGGCCTCCCGCACCTGCAATACTTCACCGCGAATCACCCGCGTGAGGTTCGGCCAGTGGGTCAGCGCGACGCCGAGAACAACTCCTTGCAGCCCTTTGCCCAAGAGGAAAGAGATGATGATCAGCAAGACTATGTGGGGAACGCCCATCATCAGGTCAACAAAATACGCGATAACCTTGTCGGCGATCCCGCCCGCTGCTGCCGCGACCAGCCCCAGCGCGAGCGCGATACCGGCGCTTGCCGTTGCCGCGAGGGAACCGATGAGGATACTGGTGGAAAGCCCCTTTATCGTACGGCTGAACATATCCCGCCCCAGATAGTCTGTACCGAACAGGTGCGCCGCAGACGGGGAAAGCCGCTTTGCCGCATAATCCGGGCCGTACCGGGCCGGGTCCATCACCAGCCCCGCGACGGCGACCGCCGCGATCAACAGAAAAATCACCCCGGCAAGCATGATTGTTTTGGTTCTCCGGTTGTATTTCATAACGCGTTCCCTTCGCGGATTTCCGGGTTCAAGAGCCCGTAGAGGATGTTGGCGGTGAGGTTGCCCACAAAGACAAAAAGCGCCGAAAAGAGCGCGACCCCGAGGAACAACGGCACGTCGCCCTGATTACCGGCAAGGCTTACCGCGCTGCCCAGGCCGGGATAGGAGAAGACGGTTTCCGCCAGCACCGACCCGCCGAACAACTCGCTGAACGATGCAAACTGCAAGGTGACGGCGGGAATGGCGATGTTCCTGAGGCCATGCCGCTTCACGAGCTGCCAGCCCCATTCTCCCCGCGCCCGCGCGAAGAGCGCGTAGTCGCTTTCCAGCACGTCGATGAGCTTTTGCCGGGTATGGAGGGCGATGGCGGACACCCCGGTAATACTCAGGGTGAGGGCGGGAAGGATGAGATGGTGTATCCGGTCCCAGATGGTTACTTCGCTCGCCATCTTGCCAATCGGTACCGACAGTCCCAACGGGAACCATCCGAGATAGATCGAAAAGAACATGAGCAGTAAAAGCCCTATCCAAAACACCGGCGTTGACGAAAGGACGAAACAGAAGGTCCGCGCCGCCTTGTCAAAGAGGCTGTAACGGTTTGCCCCGCAGACCACGCCGAGGATAAAGCCCAGCACGCCGGATAGGATCCACGCGGTTACCATCAGCGCGAGGGAGGCAAGCGCCCGTTCTGCGAGGGCTTCGGCCACCGGACGGCGGAGGGTTAGGGAAACGCCCATGTCCCCGCGCAGCACGTTGGAAAGCCAGTAAAAAAAACGTTCCGCAGGCGGCTTATCGAGCCCCCAGTATTCGGCGACAAGGGCCTTCTGCTCCTCGGAAACCCCCGACTCCGCGCCGACAAAGGCCGTCACGGGGTCAATGGGCGCCGAGACAATCAGTATAAAACTGAAAAGGCTCACTCCCAGGAGCAAAAGCGCCATCCGTAGCAAAGTTGACGCGGCATTTTTTATCATAGTACCTCTTTCAAGCAAACAACCACCGCCAAAGGTGGTGGTTGTTTGCTTATTATTTTTTATTTATCACTGAAACTTCCACTCGTTCATGTTCTGGATGACCGGCACGCCGTGTCCGTGCGGATGAATCCGCTGAACCCCAAGGCTAAGGCCGTCCCGCACAAAGTAGGTATGGTCGATATTGACCAGCCAGAGATAGGGGAAGTCAACATTCGCGCCGGTCGTCCCGTCGTACTGGGCCTTCCGCGCAAACTCAATGGCTTCCGCCTCGGACTTCGCGCCGATCATCGCCTCCAGATAGCCGTCAACGGTCTTGTTGGTGTACAACGGGGAATTGGAGAGGCTCACCGTGTCGATACCGGCAAAAGACGAGTGAAAAGCGTTAAACACATCCCGGTAGCTGTAGTCGCCGGTACCAATGCAGGTGGGCACGTTCCGGGCAATCCGTTGGGCGGTAGCCCAGTCCATTGATTCGGCGATGATACTGATGCCGAGCGCCTTGGCGTTCTCCGCCAGGGCGACGGCGAGGTTGTACCGCTGAAGGTCGTCGGTTCGTCCGGTGATACGGAACTCGCAGCGGATACCGTTCTTCACGCGCACCCCGTCCGGCCCCGCTATCCAACCGGCAGCCTCGAGGATACGCTTCGCCTCCTCCACTTGGCCATCGCGCAGCGCCGGTTCTTCGTTTGCCCAGGGAAGGCCCTCGAAGCGCACCCAGCTTGCCGTACCGATGCCGTTCAGCGCGTTGTCGATGATGGTCTGGCGGCTGATGCCGATATTGAGGGCCCGCCGCACCGCCGGATCGCTCGTGACGTTGTTCCCCACGACCGCGCCGGATGTGTTCCTTGTTTCCGGTATCGTGGGTAGGTTAAAGCCCCGGTTGTCCGAAGTCTTGATGTTCTCAATGTGCATGCCGGCCACGGCGTCCCGCGCGTATTCGGGGTTCACCATCACTACGTCAAGCTGCCCGGATTTCGCCGCCGCGAGGGCCGCCTGTTCGTCGATCGTGAGGATCGTTATCTGCGTGAACGGCGACTTTACCCCGTAGTAGTAGGGGTTCGGTTCAACGATGAGCTGCTGGTTCAGGTCGAGCTGCTTCACCTTGAAGGGCCCCGTGCCGATGGGATTGCGGGCATAGCCGTCGCCGTAGGCGTGTTTGGGTACGATGCCGAGGAGGGCCGTGGTTCTGATGAAAGGCGAGAAC
Source organism: Treponema sp. (assembly GCA_031278815.1). GTDB lineage: Bacteria > Spirochaetota > Spirochaetia > Treponematales > Breznakiellaceae > JAIRLU01. The sequence continues at coordinate 16,921 of JAITJS010000093.1, read as the reverse complement.
ACCTTGTTCAGCGTGAAGCGTACTTGGTTGCCGCCAGCCACCTCAACGCTCTCCAGCATGGTCAAATCCACACTGGAGCCACTGTTTTTCGCGGTCTCGTAGGTGAACACCACATCCTCAGGGGTCAACGTTACCCCGTCGGAGAACTTGATGTCGTTCCGTATCGTGAACGTGTAGACCAGCCGGTCATCGCTTATCGTGTACGCGGACGCGATATCCGGTTCGGTCTCTACCCGTGTGTTAATCCTGAGCAGGGCCGTCTGGAAAAGGTTGATCCCCGAACTGCCATAGCCTTTACAGGGGTCATAGTTTCCGCTTGCCGAACCGCCGCCCACCGAGATAACGAGGGAATTCTGCGATGCCCTCTGCTCCGCCGTCTGCTTTCTGGGACTAGCGCCAACCGTCTGGACAACACCTGCCAGTATAACAAGGGCAAGCGCGAAGCACGAAAAACGCATTTTTCTCATAAAAGCCTCCTTAAAACGAGAAAAAAATGGAGAGACTTCCGCCCTTCTTGCCGTGCTTCATGCAAGGCGTTTCGATAAATGAATTTATATGCGGCCGTCATGGCCAATCGGACGCGGTGTTCATCACCGCAGGATAGTTTATCCTAGCTGATGACGGAAAAACTGTCAAGTGAAAGGGCAAAAGGTATTAAATTCGTTGATGATGTAACGAAAGACCGGTGTGCGGCAGGAAACACGACTTAGTTAAGGCGCTAAATAAGATTGTCGGTAGACAGTGCATAGTTCTTAGTATACTTACCCCTTCTTCTCCTTCGCGATTAATTTCCTTACCGCTCAATGGACAGGCTCAACAGGATACTCCTAATCCTTTTACCGGTATTTCTGGTATAGAGGGAATCCAGACCCCGAAAATGTGCTATGCCTTAAGGCTTTGCCCTTGCTAATTTCTCATCTCCTATTATACTACTACCTATGGTGGATAGAATTTTAATAGATACCTTACATCTCAAATCTCGGGATTTTGCCCTTCGTTGGAAGGATAAAATTCGCAAGGCTTCCCAGCTTAAACACTACAATACCTTGGAAGATGGTCCCTTACTGGACTTGAATGGACCGGTGTATTCGATCCTTTCCCGTACCTTGGATCGGGGCATCGACCGATCCCTGGTAGGTAACTTCTTTGTTATCCTGGGAAAGGACCGGATGCAGCAGGAATTCCCAATTTCAGAGCTTATCTATGCCCTTAACCTCACCCAAGAGACGGTTATTGAATACATCATGACCGACTTTGTGCTGGATAACCCGGTGCGGATGTATCAGGCTATGGGGGCTATTACCAGGGTGGCGGAATTCTTCATCCTGGGGTGTTTCTATACAACTAAAGGCTTTCTCGAAGCAACCTATATCCACATGAATAAACAAGATGCCGTCTCTGAAGGTTTACTCAAAAAATATTTTAAAGATGACTTTTTCTTTAAAAAGAACTGATTTTTTGTAGTTTCTGTTCTCCAAAGGGCTGATTTTTTTTTAAGAAAAGCCTATGATAAAAAGCAGGGAACCTACTCAAGGGATGTGAACAAAAGCAGTACCCATAGCCCTAAAGCAGTTTGTTGTGAGGAGCAAACTAATACAAAATGGATATTAAAACAGCCTTGGGGACCTTTGAGCCCCTTATTTCCATCTCCTTTCCAGAGGGTTTTTCAATTTCCTTGTTTGGTGTCGAAGTTACTGCTTTGGTTATCAATGAAAGTATCCTGGTTTCCTGGGTAGTGATGGCCATCCTCATCATTGCTTCCGTGGTCCTTACCCGTAACTTACAGCAGATCCCCCGAGGGGTCCAGGTGTTCCTTGAAGCGGCGGTGGATTTCCTCAATACCTTTGCCCAGGAACACTTTGGAAAAAAAGCCGCGGTATACGGCCCCTATATCGGGACCATCTTCCTGTTTCTGTTCTTAGCCAATAGCATCCCGGCGCTTTCTCCCTTGGCCATAGGGGCCTTGCATATCGAGCCTCCCTTTACCATAAAGCCGCCTACCCGAGACATCAATGTAACTGCGGCCTTTGCCCTTTTGACTATTCTCATCGTGCTTATAGGGGGATTACGGGCCCAAGGGTTTCGAGGCTGGTGTAAACAGCTCATCTCCCCTACGCCGATGATGCTGCCCTTTAACCTGCTGGAGTACCTGATCCGGCCCTTATCCTTGTGCCTGCGGCTCTTCGGGAATATGCTGGGAGGCTATATCATCATGCTCTTGGTGGAAGGGGCATTGCCGATTCCCCTAGTGGTTCCGGCTTTCTTGTCCTTGTATTTTGATTTATTTGACGGCCTCATTCAAGCAGTGGTGTTTACGTTCTTAACCAGCCTTTTTATCGCTGAAGCGGTAGAGGCAGCACATACAGCATAATCAGGTTTTGTATAACCTCATAATAAGGAGTGTATTCATTATGGAAACTAATCTTCTATTTCTCATCGGCGCCGGTATCGCAGTGCTTACCGGTTTGGGCGCTGGTATCGGTATTGGTCTTGCTACCGGTAAGGCAGCGGATGCGATTTCTCGGCAGCCTGAGGCCTCTGGAAAGATTCAGACCGTGTTCTTCTTAGGCATCGCCTTGGCAGAAGCCACCGCCATATACGGTTTTGTTATCGCCATCCTCATCTTCACCAAGGCCTGATAAGGTATGATCGATCCTTCAATCAGTACCTTTCTAATTACCCTCCTCAATATCGGGATCCTGTTTGCGGTGTTACGGGCGGTCTTGTTTAAGCCGGTTACCCGCTTTATGGAGGACCGGACAAGAAAAGTGCAGGATACTATCGCGGAGGCGGAAAAAACCAAGGCCGAGGCCAAGGCGTGCCTTCGGGATTATGAAGAACGCCTCAAAAAGGCCGAAGAAACAGGGGCGGCCATCATTAAAGCCGCGGAGGCGCAGGCCCAAAAGCAGGCGGCCCAGATTGTGGCGGAAGGAAAAGCGGCTGCGGCTCACGCGCTGGAACATGGCCGGAAACAGCTTGAAGCAGAACAACAGGCTGCCCTGGCCTGTTTCAGGGCTGAGGCGGTCGCCTTGGTGTTAAGTGCCGCACGCGCGCTCTTGCAGCGGGAACTGAAGGGAGAAGACAGCCGTCATTTTGCGGGTCTCCTCTTGCAGGAATTAGGAAAGGACACTCATGTTTAACGGGGAACGCTGGGCTGCGGGGTTCATTGGTTCATGTGGGGTACATGCCGAAGTGGGCCTAGAGGCCCTGAAAGCGATGGTTCCGATCATGACGGAGATTCCGGGAACCCTTAGGGGGACGGCTGCGGCTCGGGAATTGGAAGGAATGATCCGAAAAACGGCCCAAGAAGCGCCGGAATCATGGGGTCTCTCAGATCCTGGGCTGGAATATGCCGTGCGGATACTCCTCCTCTTGGTGAAGAAGGGGTACTTTATCCATGCTCCGGCCCTGATAAGGGCCATTGAACTCCTGCTGGACCAGCAGCAGGGTATTCTTCGGGTTACCGTAGAATCGGCCCTTCCTGTGGAAGGGTCCTTCCAAAACGCTTTGAAGGGAGCATTAGCCGGAAGACCGCGAACCAGTGCATACAAAACCGCGGTTAAGGGAATCAAAGTAAGGGTACAACTCGTCCCGGAACTTTTAGGGGGGTATCGTTTGCGGATAGGCAGCGAATTAGTGGATGTCAGTCTGCGTACCCAATTGCAAAGGCTCGCCCGGGATTTACAGGTTGCTCCCCTTGAGGGGATTGCTTCTCGGGGAACCAGGGTCGGTGGAGGGTTCTCATGGTAAATTTCAGCGACCTCACCAAGGTTTTACAAGAACAACTCACGCATTGGGAAGGCAAGGCGACTGCAGATTCGGTTGGGTTCGTGGTACAGGTGGGTGATTCGGTAGCCACGGTCTATGGCTTGGATAAGGCGGTCTACGGAGAACTGGTGGAGTTTAGTTTCGGGGCTACGGGCATTGTGCTCAACCTCCTGGAAGACGGGGTGGGTTGTGTGCTCTTCTCCGGTGAATCCCTGGTACGGGATGGAGAAGAGGTCCGAGGGACCGGAAAGGTGGTAACTGTTCCTGGGGGGACGGCCTTGTTGGGACGGGTCCTGAATCCCTTGGGAATGCCTTTGGATGGTAAAGGTCCCGTGGAAGCCGAGGAATATCTGCCCATTGAATCCCCGGCAGCTCCGGTTATAGCCCGGGGTACGGTGGACAAGCCCTTGCAAACCGGGATCCTTTCGGTGGACTCCATGATTCCCATAGGCCGGGGTCAGCGGGAACTGATCATCGGGGATAGGCAGACCGGAAAAACCGCCCTGGCCCTGGATGCCATCATCAACCAAAAAGGCAAAGGGGTGTATTGTGTGTATTGCGCCATTGGGCAGAAAGCTTCTTCGGTGGCGGCGATAGTACAAACCCTGGAACGGTTTGGCGCCATGGACTATACCTGGGTGGTCTTAGCCGCTGCTTCAGATGCTGCAGCCTTGCAGTACCTGGCCCCCTATGCCGCGGTAGCTATGGCGGAGCATTTCATGCATCAAGGGAAGGATGTGCTGGTGGTGTACGACGATCTGTCCAAACATGCCGTAGCGTACCGGACGATTAGCCTGCTCTTACGTCGGCCTCCAGGACGGGAAGCCTTCCCGGGAGATGTATTTTACCTTCATTCACGGCTTTTGGAACGGGCCGCCAAGTTGTCCGATGCCAAGGGAGGAGGTTCCATCACGGCCCTGCCCATTGTGGAGACCCAGGCCGGGGATATTTCTTCATATATTCCCACCAATGTGATTTCCATTACCGACGGCCAGATATTCCTAGATGCGGAGTTGTTTAATGCCGGCTTTAGACCGGCTATTGACGTAGGTCTCTCGGTAAGCCGGGTGGGGGGCGCGGCCCAGACCAAGGCCATTCGGAAAATCTCCGGTCGCTTGCGCTTGGATTTGGCCCAGTACCGGGAAATGGCAGCCTTTGCCCAATTCGGGAGCGACCTGGATAAGGCCACCCAGGATAAACTTGCCCAAGGTGCGCGGCTCATGGAGATGCTCAAGCAGCCCCAATATGCGCCCCAGGCCATGGCAGAACAGGCAGCGATTCTGTTTGTTTCCGTAAATGGCTATCTTATGGATATTAAGCAGGATAAGATTACTTCTTTTATCAGAGGTTTTATGGCGTATCTTAAGATGAACCACCCGGGAATTCTGGAAAGCATTACCACCACTGAAACCCTTTCCATTGACGGCGAGCAGGAATTGCGTAGCGCCGTAGAAACCTATAAAACTACCAATAAAACGACATAGGGACAATATGGCGAATTTACGAGATGTACGGCTCCGAATGCGTGCCATTACACAGACCTTGCAGGTTACCAAGAGTATGAACCTTATTTCTACGGCTAAGTTGCGTAAAGGCCGGCGAATTCTGGAGGATACGGAGCCTTTTTTTAGCCGTATTCAAAAATCTATGTATGATATCCTATCCGGCGCCGGTGTTCTGGAAAGCGAGTTCTTCAAAAATACCGAGGAGGAAACCGGTTCCCAGAGCGCAGTGGTAGTGGTTACCAGTGATAAGGGTTTGGCAGGGGCTTATAACGCCTCCATAGTTCGTCAGGCCATCCAGGTCTGTGAGAACCTCAGTAAGCCTGCCCTGATTCTTATCGGCTCCATTGGGTACCGGTATTTTGCCCATACACCCTACGCAATCCTGGAAAATTTCTCTTTTAAGTCTCAGTTGCCTACGGTGGAAGATGCTCAGGAAATTACCGATTATATTATCTCCCAGTATGTATGGGGCATATTTAAGGAAGTCCATATCGTCTATACCCACCTGTATAGCACGGTTAAGCTGCTTCCCCGGACCCAGCAGATACTCCCTTTAAATGGGCAAAATATCCAAGAAGACATCGCTCAGAGCGGCGGCCAGAAGCGGGTACGGATTCCCTTGGAATACCTGCCTTCTGAAACTGCGGTGTTTGATGCCTTGGTGCCCTTTTACCTCAAGGGTATTATCTATGGTTCCCTGGTAGACGCCTATGTCAGTGAGCAAAGCGCCCGGATGGCTGCTATGGAAGAGGCATCAAAAAATGCCCAAGAGATGTTGGGCAGCCTGCAGATCTATTATAACCGGGTTCGTCAGGCAAGTATTACCCAGGAAGTAACAGAAATAATTTCAGGCTCCGCAGTGCTGTCGGAGTAGGGCGGTTTGAAGAGGAATAAAGAATGGCGAATAAAGGATATATCACCCAGGTAGTAGGGCCGGTAGTGGATGTACGGTTTGATGAAGGGGCGATCCCTGAGATTTTACATGCCTTGGAGATTAACCAAGGAACCCATCGGATGATTATCGAGGTGTTACAGCATATCGGAGATAACCGGGTTCGGTGTGTTGCCATGGAAGCTACCGAGGGACTTGCCCGGGGCCTGGAAGTGGTGGATACCGGCCATCCCATACAAGTGCCGGTGGGAGAGGCGGTCCTGGGCAGGATGTTTAGGGTTACCGGTGAGGTGATTGATGATCGGGGCCCCTTTACCGCAGAACACTACGCCTCCATACATCGGGATGCCCCCAGCTTTGCCGAACAGCGGCCTGCCATTGAGGTATTTGAAACCGGTATTAAGGTAATCGATCTGATAGCTCCTTATGCCAAAGGCGGTAAGATCGGTCTTTTCGGCGGCGCAGGAGTAGGAAAAACCGTGGTAATCATGGAACTTATCCGGAACATTGCCACAGAACATGCGGGGTACTCGGTCTTCTCCGGGGTGGGAGAACGTTCCCGGGAAGGCGCGGACTTGTGGAAGGAGATGAACGAATCCGGGGTCATTGACAAGACCGCCCTGGTCTTTGGGCAAATGAATGAGCCTCCAGGGGCCCGTATGCGGGTTGCCTTGGCAGGGCTTACCATGGCGGAGCATTTTCGGGATCAAGGCGGCCAGGATGTGCTCTTATTTGTGGATAATATTTTCCGGTTTATCCAAGCCGGGGCTGAAGTGTCTGCCCTCTTAGGCCGGATTCCCAGTGCCGTGGGGTATCAGCCTACGCTGGCCAATGAGATGGGCGCGCTTCAGGAACGGATCTCCAGTACCGCCAAGGGTTCCATTACCAGTGTCCAGGCGGTTTATGTACCTGCCGACGATCTCACGGACCCGGCTCCAGCTACTACCTTTGCCCATCTTGATGCTACCACGGTGCTTTCCCGGAAGATCGTAGAACTGGGGATATATCCTTCGGTGGATCCCCTGGCATCCAATTCCCGTATTTTGGACCCGGCCCTGGTGGGAGAGGACCATTATCAGACCGCCTTACGCACCCAGCAGATCCTGCAACGGTATAAAGAATTACAGGATATTATCGCCATCCTTGGGATGGATGAATTATCTGCAGAGGATAAGCTCGTGGTAGCTAGGGCTCGGAAAGTGCAGCGCTTCTTCAGTCAGCCCTTCTTTGTGGCGGAACGGTATACCGGCATTCCGGGACGGTATGTGCCGGTTCAGGAAACGGTTCGGGGTTTCAAGATGATCCTGGACGGCGAAACCGATTCCCTCCCTGAGCAGGTATTCTTCATGACCGGGGACATCAACGACGTGCTTTCTAAAACCTGAGCAGAAGGAGCGCCATGATGAACCTGTATACCTTTGAGGTGTATACCCCCTATCGGCTTTTCTTTAAAGATTCAGTAGCGGTGGTGGTACTTACCCTGACCGATGGTGAAATCGGGATATACGCGGATCATGCTCCTTTTACCGCGCCGGTATGTACCGGTATTTTGCAGATTAAGGACATGAAAGGCCAGTGGCGTAAAGCCTTTACCGCTGAAGGTATTCTGGAAGTTACCCATCATAAGACGATCCTTTTAGCGGACGCAGCGGAATGGCCTGAGGAGATCGATTATGAACGGGCCCTGCTTGCTAAAGCGCGGGCAGAGGAACGTATCAAAGCAAAGGGGTTTAGATTTGAAATGAATATGGCCAAAGCAACCCTTAAGCGGGCGGAGTTCAGGATCCAGGTCTATGGAATGCGAGGTCCGCAGTAAGGTAGGTAGTTCATAAAAATGGGGCGGTCTAAAAAGAAAGGGCAACCCTAGGGTTTAATCCTGTCCCTTCACAAGGTCCCCTGTATACTCTATACTGGTTAAGCCATGTTGATTGATCCGCTCAATCCCCTTATTGTTCAAAACGATGGTACCCTGCTTTTGGATGTGCATGCCCCCAAGGCAGAAGCAGCCAGGCTTGCCATCATACCCTTTGCAGAACTGGAAAAATCACCGGAACATATCCATACCTATCGTATTACCTCCCTGTCCCTTTGGAATGCCGTCAGTGCGGGCTTTACTCCTCACCACATCATCCCTATCCTCAATGCCTATACCCGCTACGAGATCCCGTTGGGGATTGGAGAAGGCATTGTCCTCACTATGGCCCGCTATGGTAAAATCCGGCTCATCCCTGCTCCCTCCCATACCGAATCCCTTCCGGAAACACTGTTGCTGGTCTCTGATGACCCAAGGATCCTCATGGAGATACACGCAGCAAAAGAACTGGCTCAATACCTGAGTAAAACTCCTCAGGGCCTTTCCTTACACTACAGCCACCGGGGCAGGGTCAAGTGGGAACTCATCAAGCTCGGCTGGCCGGTGAAAGACGAAGCTCCCTTTGTTCCAGGGGAGCCCTTGGATATACGGCTTCGGCAGTTGAGCGCCGCAAGACTCCCCTTTGCCCCTCGGCCTTACCAGCGTGAGGCGGCCCTCGCCTTCCTGGGAAGCGAGGGGCCTGGTAGTGGCTATGGGGTACTGGTGCTTCCCTGCGGTTCTGGAAAGACCGTGGTAGGCATGCTGGTCATGTCTTTGCTCAAAACCAATACCCTCATCCTCGCCCCTAACATCACCGCAGTACGCCAATGGATACGGGAACTTCTGGATAAAACCGAGCTCAGCCCTGGGCAGATCGCCGAATACTCAGGAGACTTCAAAGCAGTCGCCCCGGTTACTGTGGCCACCTATCAAATCCTCACCTGGCGGCCCGATAAAACCGAGGATTTTCCCCATCTCCGCCTGTTTCAAGAGCGCTCCTGGGGACTGGTCATCTACGACGAGGTACAACTCTTGCCTGCGCCGGTCTTCCGGATCACCGCGGAACTCCAGGCAGTACGGCGCCTGGGACTTACCGCTACCCTGGTCCGGGAAGATGGGGCAGAGGATGCGGTATTTAGCCTGGTGGGCCCTAAACGCTACGATGTTCCCTGGAAAGACCTGGAGCTCACCGGCTGGATTGCCCCGGCCCGTTGTACGGAAATCCGTCTTGATCTGCCGCAGTCCCTCAAAATACCCTATGCATCCTCCTCCTCTCGGGAAAGATACCGTATTGCCAGCGAGAACCCCCTCAAAACCCGGGTTGTGCAGCACTTAGTGGATACCCATGAGGACGCTCAGATCCTGATCATCGGTCACTACCTCGATCAGCTTGCATCCCTAGCAAAGCTCCTCAAAGCGCCCCTCATAAGCGGAAAGACCCCTCAGGGGGAACGGGAAAACATTTACCACGCCTTTAGAAACGCCCAAGTCCGCCTGATCCTGGTATCCAAGGTGGCCAACTACGCCGTAGACCTGCCAGATGCTTCCGTGGCCATCCAAGTTTCGGGGTCTTTCGGGTCTCGCCAGGAGGAAGCCCAGCGCCTGGGTAGGATCTTAAGGCCGAAAGGAATGGGGCCTGCAAGAAAGCCCCCTCACAAGGGCCACGCCTTCTTTTATACCCTGGTATCCCGCAATACGGTAGAAGAACGCTTTGCCGCCCATCGTCAACAGTTTCTGGTGGAACAAGGCTATACCTACGCAATTGAAGAATGGGTAGGCTAGATGCAGCACAGCCGGTTCAGATCTCCTGATGTATGGAAGGCAGCATTACTGAGCATCCCCGATGATCCCTGCGGTGAACTACTCCAGGGCCTCATGGAACATCTGAACGGCCCTTTTAGCAGAGATGCGCTTATAGAAGAGCTGGCCCGGTTCCTTTCCCGCAAAGACATCCAGCAAAGTCTCGCGGCCTCTATCCGCGAGCAGGACCATAAGATCCTTACAGGAGTGGCTCTTTTAGCGGAACCCACGGTCCAAGAACTGTGGCAGTTTTTCGCTGGGGACTTTAGGTACCTGGAATTTCATGAACTCCTTCTCAATCTGGAAAAACGGTTCATCCTCTACCGCTTCCCCCAAGAAGGGCTCCGGCATCTTGCGCTCAATCCCCTGTTGGAACCGATAGTACGCCCCTTCATCGCAGATACAAACCCGCTGTTTCCTTCGATGCCTTGGGACCAGGGCTTTTCTGCTGCTCAAGGGCCGAAGGTGGATGACCGGGTCTTCGCAGGCTTAGTTGCCTTCGTGCTGGAAGAGGACTACGTGAGAGCTCATAAGGGTATCCGTAAAAAGGCCCTGCATACCCTGGATCACTTGTTTCCCGGGCTTAACGCGCCATCCCTCATAGCTGCCTTGCGGGGCCTTGGGCTTGTGCAAAGCCCAGAAGCAGGGGAGTACGGCCCCGGGCGCCGTATGGAAGGTCGATTCCGGGCTTTTGAGCGCCTTTCCTTTCGGGAACGGCTTATCTATAGTGCTGCGGGCTTCTATTGTTTTAGGGCTTTTCCCGACCAGGAACTAAGCCAAACCCAGGTCCATCAGTGGGCGCTCTTTATCCATTGCTTCCTCAGCCTCCTTGAACCTTCCCGGCAATACCCCACGCTAAGCCTCCGGCGTTTTGGGGAACTTGTGCTCCGTGCGGGTGTGGGGAGCGAAGCCGGTCGGGACCGCGCTTATAAGCTTGAACTGCTTCTTGAAGCGCTTGAACTCCTGGGTCTCCTTGAACCCGCTGCCCCAGGCTACAGGCGGCTTGGGGATACCGGGGCAGGCTCTTCCAAAACAGCAGGTCCGGTCCTTGTTATGGATAGCCCGTGCTCCTTTGTGCTGTATCCTGAAATTAGCTTTGCCGATGCCCTGGGGCTCGCGCGTTTTTCCGTACCCCGGCATCAGAGCGCCGGTACGGTGGCTGTACCCTTTGCGCTCACCCAATTTTCGGTGATTCGGGGCTTTGACCAGGGTATAGACGCAAAGGCCATGCTGGACCTCTTGAAGCGCCTTTCAGGAAACCGGGTAGACCCGAACCTTACCTGGACGCTGCAGGATTGGCAGCATCGTTATACCGAAGTCTCCCTCTATACGGGAGTGGTCCTGACCCTGGCAGCGGACCAACGGTATCTGGCAGAGACGGGCCCGGTGGCTTCCCTCATAAGGAGGGTCTTAGCCCCCGGGGTCTATCTCTTATCAGTGCCGGAACGGTCCTTGGCAGAGGAGGCTCTCCGAAGGGGGGGGGTTGATATTATAGCCCAGCCTGAAGGGCCTCAAAAGTACCCGGGTGCTCCTGGGAAGGCCGAGGAGCGCGGGGAAGTCCCGGTATATCCTGCCCTGGACTGCGTGCCCTTTCCGCTCTTGTTTCCTGTAGGGCAGCCTTCAAGCGCTCGGGAAGTTCCTGCCGCGGCCCGGACCAGGATACACGCGCAACCTGATCTGCCGCTCATCCTTGAGGAGGCCCAGGGCCTTGACTATGTGGGAAAGGCCCGTATTGTAAAGCAGGCCATTGCCAGTAAGTCCCTCCTTGAAGTCCTGTGGCCTCATCCACAGGGGGGCAGTAAGCATACTCTAGGTATTCCCCAGGCCTTGGAAAGACGGGGATCTGAGGGTGTCCTGCTCATCAAGCCCTTATTCCCGGATGCAAGCCCCGAAGCGGAAGTCGTTCTAAGCGCCGAGGCCCGTCCCCGCAGGGCTAAAGCCCTGAAGGAGCCCCTCTGCTTGCCCCTGAGCACGATAGGGCTCCTCAGGCGGATTAAACCGTCTTTTTTTGGAGAATAGCAGAGAGGAAACAAGGTGAAGTGTCAAAAGTTAAAAAAAAGGTTCTGTGTGTATGTGTGTTAAGAATCTGTATAAGGTGGAAAATTATATGCCATTGTTGCCCTTTTCAAGTCAGCAAGTCGAAATTAGCCAAGCAAAACTTGCGGTTCTTATTGATGCAGACAATACCCAGCCTGCCATCATTGAGGGTCTTTTAGATGAAGTAGCCAAATACGGAGTAGCCAGTGTGAAGCGGATCTACGGTGATTGGACCAGTACGAATCTCCGCTCCTGGAAGGATCGGCTCCTCGAATATGCCATCCAGCCTATTCAGCAATTTTCTTATACCAGCGGCAAGAACGCCACTGATTCGGCTATGATCATTGATGCCATGGACCTGCTCTATAGCGAAAAGCTTGACGGGTTCTGTATTGTTTCTAGTGATTCGGATTTTACCCGTTTAGCGGCGCGGCTCCGGGAAAGCGGTCGTATGGTGTACGGATTTGGGGAAAAGAAGACCCCCCGGGCCTTTGTTTCGGTCTGTGATAAATTTATCTACACCGAGATTCTTCGGGGGGTACAGGAAGAGTCTGACGATGATGATGCGAAACCCCCTTCTCCGGCCCGTAAGGATTTTAAGGTGGATCGCCGGCTGCTCAAACTGCTCAGAGATGCAGTGGATGACCTGGCCGATGAATCCGGCTGGGCGTATCTGGGAGGAGTGGGTCAGAAGATCACCCTGCGTTCCAGTGAATTCGATCCTCGCAACTACGGGTTCAAGAAGCTGGGGGATCTGTTCCGTGCCATACCCCAGTTTGAGACCGAAGAGCGGCCTCAGGAGAACAGCACGGGCCGGCAGATATACATCCGCTGGAAAAAACGAAAGTAACACCTGCGGTGGGCGTAGTGGGGGGCGGCGGAGTTCAAGGGAACGGCGTACGTCCCTTCACGCCTGCGGTGGGCGTAGCGAGGGGCGGCGTGGTTAGGGATAAGGGCGCACGTCTCTTCGTTCCTTCATACGGGCTGTAACCTGTCACGAAAAATAGGAATTGACATGCTAAATCATAAAAAAGTTACTACATATATGCAATGGACGTATAGCAAATGAGATTCTTTTACTTGAATACTCATCGCTACAAACCCCAAAGCCGGTTGCAGTAGCTTGCCCCACCCAGCTTGCGGGTCTTATTCTGCTGCTTTGTCGCCCCGGATCATATCCGGCATACGGGAATAGTTTGCGGTCAAGACCACGCTCTGTATCGGGGGAGTACAGTGCGTTCTCCACCCTGATTGTGATCATCGACCAACCATTACGCTTGGTATACTCATCAAGAGGTTTGTTCCTATACGAGCTCAGGAGGAACTTCCCGGTGATGGGTTCCCGAAGCTCTAAAACTTTCATTTCAGAAGCCTCAAAACTGAGAAGAGAGCCGAAATAACGGAAATAGTTATCCCGACTGCCGAAATGACCGTTGTTTGAATAACATAATTATATGTTCGATTCTTGTGCAAATGCAGCCTTTACAACTTCCCTTAAAATGAAGGGGGTCTACATCCATCTGGGGGCATGTACTATGTTCCAGATATTTGGGATTAACCATTTTGCAGGACCGCCATTCTTTCACTTCCACCCCCTAGGCTGTCTTCCCAGCCTACGTGGTCGGCTCCCGGTCGAGGATACCGTACTGCGTTTCCTTTTCCTGACAATCCAAACCTCCTCAATAAAAAAGGGAATTACCTCCCCCTCTTGCGAGGTGCAGGAGTGCCGGCTCCTGCGGGAAGTAACTCCTTTCTGCTCCCTGCCGGTACAAGGCTTAATCTCATTTGAGATTATTTTTCCGTTTTTTCCGAAATTTTATGGGGAACCCATATCTGAGCCGAGATGACCCACAACTACCAATCGTACCCACTGGGTGCGTGGGTGAAACAAACCTTGATACGTATGACAAAAGGTAACACACTTTATTTATGCCGTTACCTGGTATTGAATGGGACGAAAAAAAACACGGTAACCAAAGCAGTTCATCACATTGGCTTTGAAGACGCTCAATATAGTTTCTCCGATTCAAACCGACTTGAACGCATATACCAAAGTACAGGGAATACTATTTATAATCATAAAAAATCTAAGATGCTCGCCACATAAGATGACCTTCACAGAGCGTCATGAGGGATGTAAAAAATTGTCCTTCAAAAAATTATACAAAAAAACAAAAAAATAGTGCAAACCTTGGGTCTGCGGCTTACACTAATAGAAGAGTGTTGCATAACACCTACCGAGCTACCTTTATATTAAAATGAATTAAGAGGAATCAACATGCCTACATGGCTTGAAGACGCGGTTTTTTATGAAATTTATCCCCAATCCTTTCTGGATACCAATGGGGACGGGATTGGCGATTTTGAAGGGATCCTTCGGAAACTCGATTATATCAAGAACCTGGGCTGTAACGCCTTGTGGATCAATCCCTGTTTTGATTCGCCTTTCAAGGACGCAGGGTACGATGTGCGGGATTATAAAAAGACCGCGCCCCGGTACGGCACCAACGAGGAGCTGAAGCGAATCTTTACCGAGGCCCATACGCGGGGCATCCGGGTTCTGCTGGATTTGGTTCCCGGCCACACCTCGGAGGAGCATCCCTGGTTTCTCGAAAGCAGTAAGGCCACGCCAAACGAGTATTGGAACCGGTTTATCTGGACGGATCACTGTTTCAAGCGGGCTGAGGGACTTGGGTTTATCGGCGGGGAGACGGACCGGGCCGCTACCTATATCATCAGCTTCTTTAAGTGCCAGCCTGCTCTGAACTACGGCTTCCTCAAACCCAAAGAGGCTTGGCAGTTGCCTATGGATCATCCTGACTGCATGGCCACGAGGGAAGCAATGCAGGAAGTGATGCGGTTCTGGTTGGACGCAGGATGCGACGGGTTCCGGGTGGATATGGCGGGATCCTTGGTGAAATTGGACGATGCAGACAAAAGCGGAACCCAGGCACTATGGCGGACTATTAGGGCAATGCTGGATGCGGAATATCCTGAAGCCGTGCTGGTGGCGGAATGGAGTTCTCCTAAGCAGGCGCTTAACGGGGGCTTTCATGCGGATTTCTTCCTTGATTTTATGGACAATCGTGGGGGCTACCGGAGCCTCTTCCGCGATTATGATGATGCCCTGAAGGGTGATAGGAGCTTTTTTAAAGCCCAGGCGCCGGGGAATATCCACACCTTCCTGGATGAATATCTGGAGCATTATGAGGCTACCAAGGACAAGGGCTATATCAGCCTGGTTACGGGGAACCACGATACGATCCGCCTTACCCATACCCTGAATCAGCGGGAGCTTTCCCTAGCCTATGGGTTTATCTTCACCATGCCGGGGGTTCCCTTCTTGTATTACGGGGATGAAATCGGGATGCGCTACCTCCCCTTGCCCACTAAAGAAGGAGGCTACTTTCGGACCGGTTCCCGGACGCCTATGCAGTGGAAGGCCGGGAAGAACCTGGGCTTTTCAGACGCGGCTGCGGACAGGCTTTACTTACCCGTGGACCCTTCCCCGGACGCGCCTACGGTGGAAGCCCAGGAACAAGATCCGGATTCCCTGCTCTCCACGGTAAAGGCCCTTTTAAACCTGCGGCATAGGCATGGGGATCTGCACGCCCAGGCGAATCTGGAAATACTGTATCCGAAAGATCGCTCCTCCGGGGCTGGGCCCCTGGTGTACCGCCGGGGCAATCTCGTAGTAGCGGTCAATCCGGACCTCTGTGCGAAAAGCGTTCCCCTACCCCCGGGAGGGCCACGGAAACCGGTCTATGCCATCGGGGACAGTGCCATACAGGGCGATACCTGCACTATGGCAGGGCAAAGTTTCGGGGTATGGGGGTTCTAAAACCGGTTCTGGTATCGCTGGTTATTACCGGAAGGAATGGGGCCGGCGATTATGTTTATAGGGTGCGCGTAACACCCAGGAGGTTCTTATGAAAGGGATTATTCGGATACTGATCGCGGTAAGTATGATCGGGATCATGAGTTCAAGCTGTTCCAAAAAATCCGCAGCGGATAGGGGGTATGATATCTACCTCTTTAACGCCAAAGGAGAAAACGCCGCGCAAGTGGAGGCTATGGCCAAGGCGTATCAGGAAGCCACGGGAGTACGGGTTAAAACCTTTTCCATTGGTGCAGGGGCGGATCAGAGCGCTCCCATGAATACGGAAATGAATTCAAAAAATATGCCCACGATCTTTTCGATACAGGGGATCAACAACCTCGCCATGTGGCTTGAAGGGGGGTATGTACAGGATCTTGCTCAGGTGGAAAATAACCCCGCCTTTTCCCAACTTGCCCAGGATATCGCGCCGGATCTCCGGCTCACCCTAGGGGGAACGACTAATTACGGTATCCCTTACAACCTGGAAGGCTACGGCTATATCGTGGATACGAACATGCTCGCTGAACTTTTCGACCTTGCGGATGCCACAGAACTTATTCAAGACATCAAGAGCGCAAGCTATAGCGAATGGGAAGGCTTCATTACCGGGATAGATAGGTGGATCAACAATGAGCCCTCAGGACCGGTTAGGGTGAGTGGAAAAACCTACGCCTTGGCTCCCTCGAAAACCGCTATGACCAGTACCTTAACCGGCGTCATTGCCTTTATGGGCTCCCAGCGCTGGACCTATGGGGATCACCTGGTCAATGTGGCCCTGAACGCGACCTTTAGCACCATCAATGATTCCCTCAACGCCACGGAAGGGGACATACGCCGCATCCGAGGGCCCCTGGTGGCATACGCCAAGGCCCTGGATTTCAAGACTCGGCATTTAGCGGGGAAAAACGGCCCGGCCCAGCGGGGGCAGGACCTGGTATCGGACGCGAATTTCGGGTATGACCAGGCAGTGCAGCTCTTTGCCGAAGGAAAGGCCTTGCTCCTGAAACAGGGAAACTGGGCGTACAACAACATTCTTGCGGTGAACAAGGATGTGGCGGAACGGCTCTATTTCCTGCCAATTAAAATGCCTTTTTGGGGGGGGGGGGGGGGGGGGGGGGGGGGGGGGGGGGGGGGGGGGGGGGGGGGGGGGGGGGGGGGGGGGGGGGGGGGGGGGGGGGGGGGGGGGG
>JAITJS010000082.1 GCA_031278815.1 Treponema sp. | reverse complement strand
TACCCAATTTTGAGGTGATCCCCCACGTATCAGTACAAAAATTTTTCCATCATACTAGGTAGATCACTATCAAAAAAGTACATGCCCTTTCCCTGTCCAACTAAAGCACTGGTGTAGCGGTATCATCAAGCCGCGCTCTGGTTTTGTTCGGCTAATTTCTTCGCCTGATCCAGGGATTCCCCAATATGGTGGCTCGCCAACCGCACCTCTTGTACCTGTTCCCGTACTTCATGGGAAATAAGTTTCAGGGATTCCACCTCTTTATGGATCACATTACTCCCCTGATGTATCGCCCCGGTTCCTTTCCGAACCTGATCGGTCATTTGTTCGATTACCTTCAAGCCTTCAAGAATCCGGCTTCCTCCGGCAGACTGTTCCTCCACTGCCTGGTATATGACCCCAAAGGAACGGTTCATGGCATTTATTTCTTTGAAAATACTCTCCATGGCGCTCATAGTTTCACCGGAGACTTCCGTTACCTGTCCGATAGCCCCTTCCATGGCTTTGATTTCCTCGGAGATGGCCTGGGACTCCTTACTGGAAAGTTCCGCCAGCTTCCGGATTTCTCCTGCCACCACTGCAAAGCCCCGCCCTGTTTCCCCTGCATGAGCCGCCTCTATGGCAGCGTTCATAGCGAGAATATTGGTTTGGGCCGCAATATTGGCAATGATCAGGTTTGCATTCTGTAGGGCTTTGGACCGGCTCTGGATCCGTTCCACTTCATCGTTCAACCGACGCAGTAACTTTTGCCCTGATTCGGAGGAGGTACTGAGGATAGCGATAGTATTTCCCGCCTGGGTAGCTACCGAGCGGATGGAGGCAATATTTTTTACCATAAGGGCGATAGCGGTGGAAGATTCGCTAATCTGGGATCCTTGGGTCTTTACGGCCTGGTCTAGGGAAGTGATATGGCTAATAATGTCAGTAATAGAACCGGCAGTCTCCTTGACCGATTGTAACTGGGAATCCGCCTTGGTCTGGACAGAATCCATAGAATCGGTAATAACTTCCAGATCTGCAGAAGATTGGGTTACAATGCTGGTGAGGCCTTTGCTCGTAGCGGACATCCGGGCCAGATGGACATTACGGCTGTCCTCCATAGCTTTGTGGAGGCTGTCCCGTATGAGGACCAATGCCCGCTGCATGATGCCGATTTCATCGGCTCTTGTGTGCTGTATGACCACGTTAAAATTGAGGGCTGCCAGGGATTCTGCAATATGTTTCACCTCTTTTATCGGGGTGATGAGGGAGGAAGACACGAGAAACGCCAGTACCCCTGCAACGACAATCATCACGGCCAAAGCCAAGGCCAATGCGGTTTGAGAGCGCTGTTGCAACGCTTTTATGAAGGATATATTGTAATCCAGCCCTAAAATGCTTACTACTGCCCCGTCTTTGACTATGGGGAGAAACCCTGATACCAAAACCCCCCACTGGCTCGTTACCGGCGTTTGGCTCACCTGTATGGTTTTAGTTTGATATGCCGTATCTAAGTCTGCCCCTAATGAATCGGTCCCATACAACTCTTTGAGTCTTTGGAGGTCGTCATCGTTGTAAGCCTTTCCTAAGTAATCCTCCCCTAATAAGACCATATCTGAATCCGCAAGGAAGCGGTATTTACCGTTTGTTGGTTCCAACACGTAAATAGAGGCAAGCCCAAAGGCTTCCGCTATATTGCGGAGATCCTGGTTGGTTTTCCAAAACACCCCAGATGCTACCTCTGGTTCAGCCTCTAGGTAGGCACGGACATGCTGCTCCGGATGGATCCTTTTCCACTGAATGTACTGCTCTCGGGCTTCTTGTCCTTCTGCAGTAAGATAAGCAGGATCCGCTAACACCGGGTATTGTACTTTAATCATGGCTGCAGTCCGCTTCAGGGTATCCTGGTAGCTTTCTTTGATATAATTGTGATAGGGGAAATACATGATCAACCCTGCCCCCAAAGCAGCAACCGTACTTAACCCGATAAAAATCACAAAAAAATGTGTTTTAAGACTCTTCATGGTACCCTCCTTATATGATTGTACCTTTTATGCTAAGACCTGATTCATCATTTTAGTGATTTTCCCAAAAAATGCAATATTTCCCCCAAAAAATGTTTACTATAATTGAATAAAAATCGCGAGGATATCCACAGGGGGACTCCTCGATTCAGACCTCATGAAACGGTAGGCATCACTCCAAAGAACCAATACCAGGGAACAATCGAACGACGTAAGATACCCTCAGGGCAGATTCCTAACCGGAAACTGATACAACCGTTGCTTTAGAGGATACGCTGCAGTTCATCGCCAGTAACAACAATTCAGTTCAGGTGCTGTTGAGCAAAAACACGGAGACCGCGCTTTTCAAAAAAAAATCCGATACAAGATTTTTTGGGGAGGTATAGAACAAACCCTTGCCGCCGATACCGCTTCCGGATTAGCAGGTCCACCAGCCCTAGCTCGCGGCGATACTGCGACCAGTTGGGAAAGTATCATCCCACTAAAACCGTCTGGGAAAAAGCCGTTGTAGGCGAAAACCAGGACGGCAGACAGGTACTCTACTGGACCACCGATAACCACGGAAAGATCGCCGTAACTATTTCTAAGCCAATCTCAGACACCGACAAAGAGGCCGCGTGGTTGCTGACTAAGGGGACCTATGTTTTGGAAACATCTGAAGCCCCTGGCTGGCTGCGAATACGGCAGTGGAACGGAAGCAGCCAGCCTGCAATAGTGGGGACCATAGAGGGACTTGATGATCAGACACAGGGGGGTACGGGTGCGGTTCGTGCCATTACCTTGTGCTGAAGTCCCCGCCCCGAGCTTCCGGGGTATTAAAGCAAAAGGGCTACGCCCTCATAAAGACGCTCATTAAGGCTGTCCAGACCATTACTGAAGAAAGGCCCGCGGATTACACCGATTACCGGCTTTTTCCTCCCACAACCCTTCCGCATTGATGAACAGGGCAGCGGAGTTTACTTTTCCGTAGGCAGGGAGGGTATGATATACTTAATCCATCACAAGTTCTTGGGAGGGAATGATGGGGAGCATAAGCATACATGAGCTTGCGCTGGGCAAGAGATTACCTTGAAGGGATTAAACGATCCGCGCACATAAGCCTTGACAGACTCGATGCCATCATGTTATAAAATGGAACAGGTATATTACAAAGGAAATGAGGTGTAAAGCCTCTGCTATCCCGTAACTGTAACCGGTTTTGTCCTGTATCAGGGCAAAACGGTTCCGCGGCGGGGACGCTCCCGTGTCCCCGCGCCCAAGCCACTGATCGGGCACGATTGGGAAGGCTCTCAAGCGGAACTGACCGGCAAGCCAGGAAACTTTGGTATACCGCTTGCTGACGAAGGCTTCGGAGAAAGGCTGGAGGACATGATGCGTCTTTTGTTCATACTATTTTTATCCCTTGCTGATTTTCCGCGCTTTTTTTACAGGCAACACGGGCAATGCGTTCCATTCCCCACGCCCTGTGGTTCAACAGGTTGGCTCATGGAAAATACTCCCGGGAATCAAAGCCAGGACTAGCCGGTCAATCGAAGGTTCTTCGATATCTGGTTTGTATCCAAGGGGGTTTTTTATAGCTATTCCATCGCAAGGAGGGAATACAGGATGAAAAGAACTTTTGTAAGGTCTGTCGCGTGTATGACTGTGGCAGTTTTTGCTCTAAGCGGGTGCCCCATGGGAGGTGATGATAGTACCCCCCCCCCCCCCCTACTGGGTGCCCCGGAAAAACCCACTGTAACAAGCGGCGATAAGCAACTTGCGGTCTCATGGACCGCGGTAGAGGGCGCTACAGCCTATGAAGTGTGGTATGCCCTGGCGCCGGATGCTGAATCCCCTCCGCCGGATCCGGCCACGGCAATACGGTATGTGGAAGCTATCTCCGCGCTCAGCCTGGTCATCACCGGACTTGACAATGAGACCTTCTATAATGTCTGGATAAAAGCCAAAAACGCAGAGACAACCAGCGATTTTAGCGAAGCTGCTAAAGAAAATCCCGTAACCCCTACACCCCTGGAGCCTCCTCCCGCTCCGGAGATTCTGGACCCCCAGCCGGAAGGCGCCTCCATCAGGGTGCAGTGGACGGCTGTTCCCCAAGCAGACGGCTATGAGGTGTATTATATTGGCGGCGCCGCCCTTCCGGGAACTGCTCCCGCACAGGTCACAGGCGGAGGCGCTGATTCAGCGCTTGTTTCCGATCTGGACGCCGATACGATCTACTATGTATGGGTCAGGGCGCGTAACGCCGCGGGCGTCAGCGAGGACAGCGCGGTGAAAAGCTGCGCTACCCATAAGAGTGAAAAGGCCATCACCGCCTTTACGGTTGGGAACAGTCCGGGGACCATTAACGAGACAGACAAAACCATCCATGTTTTGGTGCCCTTTGCCGCCGATCTGCAACAGGCTGCGCCGCAGATTACCCTTTCTCCCGCGGCAACGGTGAGCCCCGTCTCTGGAACTCCGGTAGACTTCTCCGCCGGCCCGCAGGATTTCACCGTAACCGCGCAAAACGGCACGACCCAGGTTTACCGCGTTACGGTAGCGAAGAACGCCTGGTATTCCTTTACCCTGGCCTGGACTC
>JAITJS010000071.1 GCA_031278815.1 Treponema sp. | reverse complement strand
GCAGGCGGAACTTTATGATCTTCTCAAGTTACAACGAGGAGAAGAGCGCGGCCTTTACCGGACGGATATTACTCGAATTGATGTATAACCCCCGGCTTAAACATGATTTTGGGGAGTTTGTTTCTGAAAAGAAAAAGCCATCCTTGAGGCGATTTACCGTTGATGTTCCTGATTCTGGAGGGAAAACTATCTTAGTACGGTCAATTTCTATCGGCCAAGACCCGCGGGGCTTTGTCCACGGCCCCCACCGACCGGATTACGTGCGGATGGATGACATCCAAAGCCGCCAGCGGGCTCGAAGCCGGAAGTTTGTACGCTCCAGCGTTGAATGGATTATGCAGGATTTAATCCCCGCCCTTGCCGAGGGCTACTCGGCGGTGATTGTGGCCACGCCGCTTAATACACAGTGCGTCGCTAGTACCCTTGAGAAGGGAAACGACGAGATACACCCGGTTAAGACCTATAAGTACCCCGCAGAAAAACAGGGAAAGCCCACCTGGAAAGACCATTTTCCCGCGTCCCGGCTTGCCAAACTGAAGAAGACCATAGGGTCTACGGCGTATGCCCAGGAGTACCTGCTCATTCCAGTAGCCCTGGACGAGCGGATATTCAAAGAGGAGTATATCCAAGGGTATAAGCGGGAAGACTTGAGGGATATACGGTTTTCGTATATCTTCAGTTGGACCGACCCCAGTGTGAAACACGAAGAGAAACACTGTTACAAGGCCACGGTGTGCGCGGGTATAACTAATGAAGGAACCATCTATGTCCTCAAGGTCCGGATAAGAAAAGAGTCCGTATCCCGCATGATTGCAGGGATGTATCAAATCTATGACGAATACAAACCCCAATATATGTTTTTTGAGGACAACGGCGGACAGGCGCTGCTTACCGAACTCTTTGACAAAGAAGCGGATAAGAGCGGGGTTCGCATCCACGATAAGGCACAGACAAACACGATACACAAAGACACCCGGATAGAAGGCACCTTATCCGCTCCTATTGAAAACGGGGTTATTCGGTTTGACCGGACTGATCCTGACCAAAAGGAACTGATAGATCAACTGTTGCAATTCCCCGATGGGGAGTACAAAGACGGCCCCGATGCCCTGGAAGGGGTGGTACGGAAATTGCAAGAGTACGCTAGGAAGCGCCGGGCCGGGATGCCCCGGACGAGTTGTCCCCGGGAAGCAGCCCGGGTGTTGGAAGGATACCTATGAAAGAGGTAAGGCATGGGTAAACATCAGGTAAACCGGAAATGGGCCCCGAATGGACAAGCCGATGCCCCGCAAAAACACACCGACCCATCGGCTCCTGAGGTCAATATCGCCCAAGGGAACCATTTTGCGACGCGCACACGGCTCAATGATTTTACCCGGCTCATGCGTACCCTCCCGGATAGCGATCCGGTTCTCAAAAAAATGGGGAAAGGTATTCCCGTGCTCCGGGAACTGTTGGTAGACAGCCATTTAGAAAGCGTATGGACGGTACGATGCTCCACCACCGCAGGGGCGGAATGGTTTGTGGGAGCCGGGGCGGAGGGTGCGAAAGCAAAAGCGGCGGCAGAAGCCTTTGGAGCGGAACTGAGAAGCCTTGATATGCCCAGGATCATTGAAGAGATGATGGAAGCGGTGGCCTACGGGTATTCGCCGATAGAAATTATCTGGGAAGCCCATGAAGGGAAATGGGGTATCGGAGACCTGGTGGGTAAAAAACCTGAGTGGTTTGAGTTTGACCAGGAGAACCGCCTGGTATTCCGCACCGGCATCATTGGCCAGGAACTCCTACCGGAGAACCGGTTTTTAGTGGTGCAGCATCATGCCAGTTATGCGAATCCCTATGGGTCTAAAGTGTTCTCTAAGTGTTTTTGGCCGGTAACGTTTAAGACCAAGGGCTGGCAGTGGTGGACGGTCTATGTGGAGAAGTACGGCGGAGCATATATTCATGGGCAGTATCCGAATAATGCGGACGATAAGTTTAAGGGAGAGCTTCTTGATGCCTTAGAGCACATGAACAGTGATGCGGTGGCGATTACCCCTGAAGGCTCAGAGATAACGATTGTATCGGCTACTGATAAAGGAGGCACCACGAGTGTGCATACTGGGTACCTCAAGATGGCCAATGCTGAAATCTCTAAGGCGGTATTTGGCCAAACCCTGACCACGGAGATTGGGGATAAGGGAAGCTACGCCGCAGCCAAGGCGCACAATCTGGTAAGAGAAGACCTGGCGAAGGCGGATAGGAGTCGGATTAGTGCGGCCTTTAACCGGCTCTCCTCGGTGTATACGTTTTACAACTTCGGTGCTGAGGTGGTACCGCCCCGGTTTGAATTTGTACAAGACGAGGATTTACAAGAAAACCGGATTAAACGGGATAGACAACTTTATAACATTGGCTGGCGGCCCGGGAAGCGGTATCTCGCACGGGAATACGGCATTCCTGAAGAAGATTTTGATGTGGTTGCGGAAAGCGCCGGTAACCAAGCGGGGTTTTCCGGGAAAAAGCATAAGAACTCCTGTACCTGCGGGAAAAGAGACACCGGTATGTTTAGCCGGCTAGCTTCCCTGTTTGCGAAGGAAGAGCAAGATGAAAGGCTCATACGGGAGTTTGCCGAACAGATGGAGGAGGAGGGGCAAGCCGAATTAGATACGGCCGTGCAATCCTACGTTGATGCCCTAGGAACCGCAAATACCTATGATGAAGCGCAGCAGGCGTTACAAAGGGTCTACAAACTCAGGTCGATGAGTCCCTTTGCCCGGCTTATCGAAAATATACGGTATGCCGCCAGCGGCATAGGCAATCACCGAAAGAAGGAGGCAAACCATGCCTGATAGTCCCGAACCCACTTTAGCAATTCAATTCTTGGAACGAAAAAACCGGGTGCCTACGGATACGTGGGACGAGCTTAAATGGGGGGAACACGCCCACGCCTTTACTGTGGCTCACTCGGTAGAAGCGGACGTCCTTAATACCCTGCACGGCCTTATGAAGGATGCCATAAAAAATGGAGAAGCCTATGGTTCATGGCGGAACAAAGCCCTGGAATTGATGAAGGCAAGCGGCTGGTACGGGGGAAACGGGCACACGGCAGAAGATAAAAAATACATTAACTGGCGCTTACGGATTATCTATGATACCAATATGCGGACGGCGTATAGTGCGGCGCAGTACCGAAAACAGTTACAAGATGCCGAAGGAAGGCCCATCTGGGTGTATAAATCAAAGCTGGCCGGCAAGAACCGTAGGCAAGAACATATCGCCTTACACGATAAAGCATTCCGGTACGATGATCCCTTCTGGAATACCTACTATCCGCCCAATGGCTGGGGATGCCAATGTTCGGTAACTACTAAAAGCGTTTCCGGAGCGAAACGGGACGGGATAGAAACCCTCACATCCGGGCCTTCCGGGGAACCGCCTGAAATAAAAGATAGTGAAGGAACCCCGATTGATTGGAGTACCTTTGGCGACCCCACCTGGAAATACAATGTAGGCAGAGAAGCCCTGGCCCCCAATTTTAATAAGTATTCAAACTTACCAAAAGAAACGGTAACTGAAGCCCAGGCTCGGTATCACCGGGACATGAATCAAACCCGGCTTGCCGAAGGGGAGTTCAAGGTGTTGGTTCGCCGCACCCAAGAGGTAGATTACAAACCGTCGAATATCTTGTACCAAGTAGGCAATATCGAAGCAAAACGATGTGGTGCCATGAACAAGCACGGGGTAAGGGATTCAAAGATTATGGCCAGCGACCATGATCTATGGCACGGTACGGGAGATAAAGTCGCAAAACAAACTATCCCGGAACGGCTCTTTGATGAGCTGTATACCCTGTTGCAAGAGCCCCAAGCCATCTACGAAGAGCGTGTTGCAAACAAACCCTATCGGGTATTCCATTTTATAAAGGATACTCAGGATGGAAAAAAAATAAAGGTGGTGGTGTATTACCTGAAACTCAAAGGCGGGAGTATGGCACTGAAAATAACGACCATGGGGTATGCCCCGTACCAATACCATGATGCAAAGTATAGCAAGATTTGGTAGGTACCCGGTGAGGCTATCGAACCTCACTGCCCTCCAAACCGGCAATCCGGCTTGGCCCTGCTGCCATATCCGGGTTCTGGGTACCTACCACAGCAAGTATAACTCAACGGTAACCCCGTTGCAAGGAGGTTTAAGAAGATGATTAAGGGAGTGAAATTATGGAATAGCCGGGAGTGCTATTACAGTCAAACCAACAACCCCACCGAGCAGATGATGCGTAAGCGCAGCGATACAACCTGGCT
>JAITJS010000017.1 GCA_031278815.1 Treponema sp. | reverse complement strand
GACTACAGCTTGATTAAATGTTTTCTCACATACGCCATTATGATAGATGTACGCTAAATCAAAATAGCTGAATCCGCTGCCGATAAACCTGTCGACCATTCTACAGAGTTCTTCCATATTGTTACCTCTTCTTTAGAGCGTTAATTTTCCTTTTGCGCTTTCTTTTCCCATTTCGAGGATACTTCGTATAATTCCATTTCCAGTTCTATCGCGTCCCCTAACGTGGTCAGGCCTTCAACCAATTGATGGGTTAATTCAGAGCCGATCCTGTCAAAAACCTTTTCATTCAACCTAAAATAAGGTTCAAGAATTTCTTGCATGTATTCTTTTCCGGACGGCGTTAATGTGATGAGCTTTTGCCTATTGTCCGTGCCGTTTGCATCAAGTGTGATGTAATTCTCTTTCTTAAAGAGGCGTATCACATTATTTACGGTTTGTTTTGGTATTTCGCAGCTTTCACAGATTTGTTTTTGCGTAACCTCGTCCCTGAAATACAGGCTGTATAAGACTTGTACAATACCGTAGAGAACGCCATTTTTCTGTGCCAATTGCCGGTACAGACCCGTAATCCTGCTTATAGAGGATGCGATAGATTCAAGCGCCCGTTCAAATTTTAAATTCATATATCCCCTTCTAGGTACATCCCATATAATACTAAATATAGTCTTAAATAATACTAATGTCAAGCACTTTCGGGATAAATTCGGGGCAACCGCATAGAAATATATAACTCCTTATAAGACAAGGAATTAAGCAAAAAAGCAAAAAACGAAGCACTTTTGATAATTCTTTATACAGCAAAGAGTTAACAAAGTTTATGCGTTTATCCTGAGATAAATTTGGTTTTCATTCATTTTAAGAAAATGGGAGGGAAAGGCAGAGCTTGAAGTACCCTTTTGCGCCTTCTCGCGGTGAATCCGTTCGTCAGGAACACACCGTGTTAGATTCCTTTGGGGGGGCTGGCCGCTGGAACTCGCTATGACTCACCCTGATAATCTTGCCCGCCCGCGTACAGTAACCAGCAACGGGGCTCTCGCCGTGTTCGTGTCAGACCCCCGCTGTCGCGGGACCCGGCGGGCGCCCTCAAAGAGGCTGTTTCGGAACTTGTTCGGAACAGGACCGTCATCGTTATCGCCCACCGCCTCCGGACCATTATGGGCGCAGACAAAATAGCCGTCCTGCAAGAGGGAAAACTCGTTGAAGAAGGGACCAGCGGAGAACTGCGTGCCCGGAACGGGCTATTCGCGCGGCTATACTGGATACAACAAGAGAGTCTTGGCTGGTCGGTGGGGAAGTAACCATATACTTTTTTATATATTTCGACTATTGCTACGCCCAATTGCACTTCCTATCAACGAATTGCATATATTAGTACGAATAAGCGTTAAGCGGTTTATCGCGAAAATATGGCGATAAAGCGAAGGTTCTTTCACCGCAGTTACCCTGGACAGTAACCACTAAATCCCCCGCCTTCATCCAGGCTTGATTCCCTGGATCGCACTATTCCTTCTTTTTCTGGGATTTACTATATTTAAATCATGCACTTATATAAGTATCCCAAGATATTCCTAGCCCTCATTACCCTCATGGTGATGGGGTTTAGCCTTTCTTGCGTTTCCAGAGGCAAAACCGGCCCCGATGCCTATGCCGGACTGGGCCTTCCTAGTGATCCGGTTCCTTTCATGGAGGCGGTTCGTATCGGTACCTTACCGAACGGACTTCGTTACTATATTTTAGAAAATGCCAAACCTGAAAACCGGGCCTATCTGACCTTGGCAGTCAATGCCGGATCCGTACTTGAACAGGCGGATGAGCGGGGATTGGCCCATTTTGTGGAGCACATGGCCTTCAACGGGACCACCCGGTTTCCTGAATCCGAGTTGGTCCAGTACCTCCGTTCCTTGGGGATGCGCTTCGGCCCAGAGGTGAATGCCTATACCGGCTACGATGAAACCATATACGGTATTGAGGTTCCTACGGAGATGGATGAAAGCGGCCGTAAGGGGATCCCTGATACGGCCCTGGCGGTGATAGATGATTGGACTCATGCCATCACCTTTGATCCCAAGGATGTGGATGATGAACGGCTGGTGATTATGGAAGAATACCGTTCACGCCTGGGGGCCTCCGAACGGATCCGGCGGCAAATCCTGCCGGTCCTCTTTCAAGGCTCCCCCTATGCGGACCGTAGCCCTATTGGGCTCCCGGAAATCATAGAGCAGGCCCCCCCGTCGAAACTTCAGCAGTTCTATAAGACCTGGTATCGTACCGATAATATGGCCATCATCTTGGTAGGGGATTTTGACGGCGCCGCGCTGGAAGCCGCCTTAGCAAGCGCTTTTTCCGCTCCTGCCCCGGAGACGCCGCTTGAACGGCCCCGGTATGATCTGCCGGCTCCCCAGAAAGGGGTAAACCCGGTAATTTTTACGGATCCGGAACTGCCCTATACCCAAGTGAACCTTTACTACAAGCGGACTCCCCAGGTTAAAACTCACGATCTCGCCTCTTACCGGGAAGGGGTAATGGATTACCTCATCGATCAGATCCTTTCCCTTCGCTTTGATGAAGCTGCTTCCAAGGTTGAGACTCCCTATGTAGGTGCCGGGGTAGGAACGGTCCGGTTTGGGGCTACTTCCCGTTACTATATTTTGACGGCCCAAGCAAAAACCGGGGCTACCGAAGAAACCCTGGGAGCCTTGTTACGGGAAAAGGAATCTCTGGTCCGGTATGGCTTCACCGAAGCTGAACTGGATCGGGCCAAAGAGACCTTGCTTGCCTATGTAACTCGGCTATACTCCGAGAAAGACCGGCAAGAATCCGGCGGGTATATTCAGGCTTTGACCGCCCATTTCCTTAAGGAAGCAACGATTCCCGATATTGCCTGGGAGTTGGAAGCGGTAAAAGCCTTGCTCCCTGGTATAGGTGCTCGAGATATAGCGGCCACGGTAAAGAACTATTTTGGGGCAGATGACCTTACGGTATTCGTGATTGCCCCTGAAGGGGAAGCGGCGGGTTTGCCTTCACCGGAGCGGATCCGCGGCTTGGTTTCCCAGGCCCGAAAAGCCCGGATTCCCCGACCCATAGAGCAGCCCTTCAGCGCCCAACTTCTGGATAAGAAACCCTTAGCTGGTACCATTGTGGCAGAATCCACAGACCCCGAAACCGGGGCTCTCTGCTGGGAGTTGAGCAACGGGGCCCAGGTGATTCTCAAGGAAACCAGGAACCGGAACAACGAAATCATGCTCTATGCCCAGGCCCGAGGGGGGACTACCAGCACTCCTGAAGCAGAGGATCGGTCTGCCAGTTTTGCCGCAGAAATGTTGAGTGTCTCTGGTCTTGGCCCTTATTCCCGGCAGGAGCTCATCAAGAAACTCGCCGGCAAACAAGTATCCCTGGGATTTTGGGCTTCCTCCTTTCTGCGGGGCTTCCAAGGTTCCACCACCACTGAAGATGCCAAGACCCTCTTTGAAATGCTCTATCTCAGTTTTACCCAACCCCGGCTGGATAGTGAAGCGATAAAGGCCATGCTGGATCAGTACCGGACTATCCTGATCCAGGAAAAAGAAGATCCTCTTACCCTGTTTTCCAATGAGCTCCAGAGAACCCGATACGGCAATCACCCCCGCTTTTCCCCGATGCAGGTGGAAGACCTCGCCCAGGTGAGCCAGGATGATGCCCTGAGCTTTATCCTGGACAGCCTTAATCCAGGAGACTATACCTTTGTCTTTACCGGAAACTTGGATATTACGGCTCTCCGCGCTTATATAGAAACCTACCTAGCCTCTATTCCTCCGGGAAAGAGCTGGAACACCTGGACAGATCCCATCATTATCCGACCCGGCCCCACCGACAAATCCCTGTACAAGGGTAAAGAAGGGCAAAGCCGGGTATACCTGGGCCGGTATGTAGCAGCTCCCTACTCCGAGGAGGAGTGGGCTGCTACCGCCGTGTTAGAGGAGTACTTGGATATCAAGCTTACCGAAGCAATTCGGGAAAAACTCGGCGGAGTCTATACGATTTCAGACACCGTTACTCTTGCTTTCCTTCCTCCAGCGGAATTGAGGATGGAAATTTTCTTTGGTTGTGATCCCAAACGGGTAGAAGAACTCTGCGCTGCCATTGAAGGGGAACTCACCCGTATTGTCCAGGAACCCCTGGATGAGCGGACCTTTACCCAGGCAAAAGCAGCCCTGAAAAAGACCTGGGAAAGTGCTATCCAGAGCAATACCTATATTGCCCAAAGCTATGCCAATTCCTCGGTTATTTATAAGCTGCCCCTGAGCCGTTTAGATAAACGCCCTGGCTTATACGAGGCCGTGAGCCCTGAAGCGGTCCAAGGCATCACCCAACGGCTCTTACAAGTGAGCCGGGTGCGCTTTATCCTCTATCCAGAAGGAACTACATAAGGAGTCTTAGAGTATGTATCTTGATCTCTTGTTGATTCTTCCCACGTTTCTTCTTTCCTTATGCGCTCAGATTCTGGTGAAAAGTACCTTTGCAAAATATTCCCACATCAAAAGCTCCCGGAACATCACCGGCTATGCCGCAGCAGGCTTGTTAATAGAGGCAAACCGGATCCGGGATGTGGTCATTCGGCCGGTTGGGGGCTCCCTTACGGATCACTATGACCCTGTGGGAAAGGTCTTACGCCTCTCCCGACCGGTGTATGGGGAAACCTCTATCGCTGCTATTGGGGTAGCTGCCCATGAAACCGGTCATGCGATCCAACATGCCCGCTCCTATGCCCCGCTGGTCCTGCGGGGTACCCTGGTTCCCGTGGCCAACATCGGTTCTTCCTTGGGTCCCTGGTTAGCTATGGGGGGCATCTTTTTCTCACTTCCTATGCTGATCCACCTGGGTATTATCCTCTTCGGTGGGTCGGTGCTGTTCTATGTGATAACCCTGCCGGTGGAATTCGATGCCTCTTCCCGGGCCATCGCCCTCCTGCGAAGCAATCGGGTGCTCACCGAAGCTGAACTAAGGGGGGTGAAAAAAGTGCTCACTGCTGCGGCATTAACCTATGTGGCCTCGGCCCTGACCGCGCTTGTGGGTTTTCTGCGGCTCATCCTCATCGCCCGGGAGGAACGGTAAGAGCGGGGGCTTTAGCCTTTTCTCACATGCAGGGGAATCAAACCCACTTCTTTATCATCAATGTATAAGACAAAGTTGATGACCCCGGTGGTTTTAAAGCGCAGGTTAGAAATGGTAAAAACCAAATGAGAAACCGCAGTGGCATTGCCCACGCCTTTGACATCAATGTTGCCGGTTATGGGGTCCATGCTCATTTCCCCCTGGAGGTCCCTGGTTTCTATTCTGAAACTATGGTTAGAGAATTCCCACAGGTCAAACCGAATCCTGATGACCACTGCCAACTGAGGATGCATACAAGGGAAGGTACGGGAAATGATCGTGTCAAAGGTTCCAACGATGGTAAGTTTGCCGCTATTTTCCTGGGCAAAATCACAGAAGGTAAATAATTCAATTTTCATAAAACTCCTTACGATGCATTGTTTTACATGATGCTTGTTCCATGAAGAAGCCTAATTTACCTGACCTGGATATGCCGCTTCAAGGAGATACCATAGTGAAGGCGCTCCCTTCCCTATGCTTTTTATAAAAAATCAAGATCATTAATGGTATAGCACCTTTGGTATCCCCTCTTGGTGAACCCAATAGAGCCCTCTCATTACTAATAAAGCGAAAATCTTGATTCAGTATAGCAGATAAAGAACGAAATGTATAGCCTAAAACCGATAAAAAGGGTGTATGCTCAGGCGTTCCCAAAACCACGTAATTATGCTCATTTTACCGTCCCGTTCATTGGTTTAATACGGTTATATGGTATTTCCTGGTATGATTATGCAGAAATTTGACGAAATTTTTGGGGAAAAACGGACCCATCACAGCCACCCCGGTAATTGAGAACGATGAAACTTACGGCTGGCAGAGAGGTCAGGAGAAAATACGAAAGGTTAAAGAAAAAATTGCGCGATGACTCGTATAGAGGGAGAAATAATGCGGTCTTTTCCTTTGTTGGAATATTTTTTGCTGAAAGATGCCGAAGGCGATATACCGGCGGAAGAATGTTGCTTCAAAAAAATAAGCGCCGATGAATGGGAGGCCATCAGGAAAGAATACAAAATTCCATCCGGTAACGGCATTATCTGTATTATTGCTTGCTTCGATACAGAAAACCATGCCGGAAAGTAACTGTGTTTCTGGCATTGGTGAAAACAAGCCGGGATGTCTCATGGAAGTTTCATTAAACAATCAGCTGGGAAATATAATGGACTGAAAAATTTTACCCTTCTACCAGAAGCAGCGTCACATAACCGATACAGCAATCTCCCGCCACTCCTCCTCAAAGCCATAGATTATATACAGGAACACTTTTCCTGTTTTTTGTAACCACTTTCCGTTCCTGTAGAACATATTTACAATGTAAAATACTATAAACAATAGTTGCTTTTGATACAGGTAGCGAAGGCGGGGGGCTTGAGGTGGGTTTCGGGGAGGCCTCTGAGGTTGTCAGGGGTGGAGCCGGGTGAGGTATTTGGTGAAGCCCGCCTGCAGAAGGGAGCCGGTATATTCGGCTGGGGGCGCTTACTGGTTGTAGCAAGCAAGGCACAACGGTACCCAATGACCCCTCCCTCAGCGCGGAACCGGTGGTACTGCTTATGAAACAGCTGCGAGCCGACTACGCAGGCACGACGCTTACGCGGGTATGGGACCATGCGGCGTATCAGCGCTGTGGAAACGTCACGCAATACGCTAAGGAACACGCCATAGGGCTGCTATTCCTCCCGCCGTTTTCCCTGCATCTGAGAGAGCGCTCTTGGAAAGTGGTGAAGGCAAAAGTACCTAACCCGACCTGCCAGGGGACAGGTGAAGACTTTAAGCGAACCATAACGGCCTGCTACCTTGATCCCTACGGTATTGATATAGACCTGGATGAGCTGTTGCTACAGCCGGTGGAAAAACCCGACGCCCTTGCTGGTAAAGTATTCCTACGATACCGCAGCGCGTCAGGTGTATGGAGTCATAAGACAATGGACAAGCCCAGGCTTAGGATCGAAAAAGGGCCCTTGACAGCCCTTCCCATCATGGCTACAGTGGAAAATTATATGAGGAGTATCCCATGCTGATACGTGCAAAAGCCCCGCTCCGGCTTGGTTTGGCAGGAGGCGGTACTGATATTGTTACGTACTATAATTTGTACGGCGGCTATGTACTGAACGCCACCGTTGATATGTATGCCTATTGTATACTGGAACCCCAAGAAAACGGGAAGCTCGTATTCAGGGCAGCGGATTTAGAACAAGAGGAAACCTATGCTGCGGAAAGCCGGCTGCCCCTCAGCACCACATTGCCCTTGCATATCGGTATCTATAACCGGATCGTGGCGGATTATAACCAGGGGAGGCCCTTATCCCTGGTGATGACCACCTATTCCGACGCGCCCGCCGGTTCCGGATTGGGGTCCTCTTCGACTATGGTGGTGGCGATCCTGAAGGCGTACACCGAGTGGCTCAATCTACCCCTGGGGGAATATGACATCGCGTCTTTAGCCTATCAGATCGAGCGGGAAGATCTGCACTTGGCCGGGGGAAAACAGGATCAGTACGCCGCGACTTTCGGGGGCTTTAATTTTATGGAGTTTTATCATGAGGAGCGGGTTATTGTGAACCCCTTACGCTTAAAACGCTGGATTCGCAACGAACTGGAGGCTTCTCTTATGTTATATTATACCGGGGTGTCCCGGGAAAGTGCGGCGATCATACAAAAACAAATTGAGAATACGGAAAAGGGAAATACCCAGAGTATTGAAAGTATGCACGAACTCAAAAGACAAGCGGTATATATGAAAGAAGCGTTGTTAAAGGGGGATTTCAAAAACTTTTCCGCAGGGTTGCTCCACAGTTGGCTCGCTAAAAAAAACGCTGCGGAATCTATCTCCAATCAATTTTTAGACGACCTGTATCAATACGCCCTGGATAAGGGGGCGGAGGCAGCGAAAATATCCGGCGCCGGAGGCGGCGGGTTTATGATGATCTACGGCAATCCTCGTAATCGGATCGCTTTGATTAAAGCCTTGAAACAACGGGGGGGCCTGGTGCTGACCCCCAGTTTTACGGAAATAGGAACCCAGGCGTGGACTATCTACAACACCTAATTCAGCGGTATCCTGTGTTGCAGGGCATTCAAGAGGAGATATTCAAGGCCTATACCCTTTTGATCGCAGCCTTTGAGGCGGGGGGAAAGGTACTCGTTGCGGGTAACGGGGGGAGCGCCGCAGACGCGGAACATATAGTGGGAGAGTTGATGAAGGGTTTTGTCAAAAAACGTCCCCTCCCTGCGGCTTTTCAGTCTAAGCTGCAGCAGATCAACGCCGATGCAGCGGCTTATATTGGCCCAGCCCTTCAGCAGGGTCTTCCCGCTATCGCTTTATCCAGTCATACTGCTTTGATGACCGCCTGTATCAATGATATAGACGGAAACAGTATCTATGCCCAGCAGGTGTACGGATACGGAGTGCAAGGAGATGTGTTTTTGGGAATCTCTACGTCGGGAAACGCAAAAAATGTGTGGTACGCCATGATAACCGCCAAAGCCAAGGGTTTGTCCACCCTAGCGCTCACGGGTGGTTCTGGGGGCATGTTGGCAACCACAGCGGATGTGTCGATTATCGTCCCGGAAACCGAAACCTATAAGATACAAGAACTGCATCTGCCCATTTATCATGCGGTATGTCTCATGGTGGAGGAGTATTTTTTTTGAGGAAACCAATGAAAACGGTCATTATGGCGGGTGGCAGGGGAACGCGTATGGTATCTATTGCTTCAGATATTCCCAAGCCCATGATTAGGCTTTGCGGAAAGCCTATCCTAGAACATCAGATTGCATGTCTTAAAAAAAATAATTTGACCGATATACTCATCATTACCGGACATTTAGGAGCGGTGATTGAAGATTATTTCGGGAATGGAAGCCGGTTCGGCTGTACCATTGCCTACTACCGGGAGACGGAAGCCCTGGGAACTGCCGGGGCGCTCTACCGCATTATGGACAGCCTTACGGATGATGTTATCCTTATAAACGGCGATATTATGTTTGATATAGATTTTTCCCGGTTTATCGCCTTTTACCATGAACGTAAGGCCCATGCGGCTCTCGTGGTCCACCCCAACAGCCACCCCTTTGACAGCGCGATTCTATTAAGTGATAGAGAAAACCGGGTCCTTCAATGGCTCAACAAAGAAGACAAGCGGCAGTATTATAAAAACCGCGTTAATGCAGGGATACATATTCTATCGAAACATATTCTTTCTACCCTTCATGCTACAACGGAGAAAGTAGACCTGGACCGGGAGATTCTTAAACCTCAGCTTGCCAGCGCCCGGATTTTTGCCTATCCTACCCCGGAGTATATCAAGGATGTCGGCGCCCCGGAGCGGTACGCCCAGGTTACCGCCGATATAGAGACGGGACTGGTGCAGCGGCGCAATTTAAGCCAAATGCAAAAGGCGGTGTTTCTTGACCGGGATGGGACTATCAATACCCTGAATGGTTTTGTGAGAAGCCCTGAAGATTTTGAGCTCCTCCCTGGAGCGGCACAGGCCATCGGGGCGATAAACCGTTCCGGGTATCTTGCCATTGTTATTACCAACCAGCCGGTCATTGCCCGGGGAGCAATTTCCCTTGAAGAACTAGAAACTATTCATAACAAAATGGAAACAGAACTGGGGAAACAAGGGGCATATCTGGACGACCTGTTTTTCTGTCCCCACCACCCGGATAAAGGGTTTCCCGGAGAACGGCCTGAGTATAAAATCGATTGCTCTTGCCGTAAGCCCAAGCCGGGGCTCATCATCGCGGCGGCAGAAAAATACCATATTGACCTCGGCGCCTCCTATATGGTGGGGGATCATAACCGGGATGTGGAAGCGGGCCGGGCGGCGGGGTGTATACCCGTGCTGCTCAAGGCCGGTAAGTCGAGAGAATCAGGGGATCCTGAGCTTATTTTTGCGGATTTGCGGGAATTTACCCAAAGCCTACTGCCAAGAGGAATGCCATAATGGTGGATTTTTTTTATACCCTTATTATTTATCCGATTGTTCAGATTATAGATATAATCTATGTGTTTATCTATAAAGTTTTTGATGATCCTTCGGTCGCGGTCATAGGGGTGAGTTTTGCCCTAAGCCTTTTATGCTTACCCCTTTATATGGCTGCGGAAACATGGCAGCGCCGGGAACGGGAGCTGATAAAAAAACTAAAACCCAAGGTGGATGCCATCAAAAGCGTCTTTAAAGGGGATGAGCAGTATATGATTCTATCCACCTATTACCGGCAGAATCACTATCATCCAGTTTATGCTTTACGAAATGCCTTTGGTATTCTCATTCAGATACCCTTTTTCATCGCCGCCTATTCCTATTTATCCCATCTTGAGGTGCTTAAAGGGGCTTCCTTTCTGTCTATCCGAGACATGAGCGCGCCCGACGGTCTCCTTGAGGGTATAAACCTTTTACCCATAGGCATGACGCTCATCAACATCGTCGCGGGGGCGATATACACCAAAGGCTTTCCCCTTAAAGAGAAAATCCAGCTTTATGGCATGGCGGCAGTGTTTCTTGTGCTGCTCTACAATTCACCGGCAGCACTGGTTCTTTACTGGACCATGAACAATGTATTTTCCCTTATCAAGAATATTTTCTACAAGCTCAAAAATCCCTTAAAAATCCTCTACCTTGCGGTTGGTTTCGTTGCGCTTGTTTTTATTGCCTATATGGTATTCATCAACACTCGTTCGCTGCTAATAAAACTGGCATTGATAAGCGCTGCAGTTCTTGTCTTGTTTGTGCCGCTGTATATAAAAGGGATAAAAAGTATTCAGCGAGTATTTCTTGATTCTATAAGGTATAACCCTAAACAAGAGCATATTCTTTTTATACTGAGTTGTACCAGCCTTGCCGTATTTATTGGGTTATGTATTCCTGCGGTGATTATTGCCTCATCCCCGGAAGAATTCAGCTTTATCGATTCTTATAGCTCTCCCTTTGGGTTTATCTACTATTCATTCTTACAAGCCACCGGTTTATTGCTCTTTTGGCCTTTAGGTATTTACTGGTTGTGTAAGCCAAAAATAAAAACGATCCTTACGGCATTCTTTTTTATTACTGCGGTATACGCCCTGATAAATGATATAGTATTCCAAAACGACTATGGAACCATTTCAAATACCTTGCATTTTAACACCACCGGAGTGCTTACGGTTTCAGCAACTACCACCATACTAAACATCGCAAGTTTGGTATGTATTGTGCTGGTATGTTTGCTGTTCATAAAAAATAAAAAGGTACGCCTTCTCATTACCGGCATGGGAATTATCCTCTTTTCCCTAAGCGTCTATTCGGCGTATAATATCATCCGTATCCATGCGGGTTATACCAAGGTTCTTGCCTTGCAAGACACCACCCAGGCGGCGGTGGATACTATACGTCCGGTCTTTTCTTTATCCCCGGATAAGCCCAATGTCATTGTGGTTATGGCCGACTGTGCTATAAACGGGTATGTAAAACCTATATTTGAAGAACATCCCCATCTAAAAGAAGTCTTTGACGGCTTTACTCTGTATCCCAACACGATTTCTTTTGCCTTGCATACCCTTATGGGAGCGCCCCCAATCTGGGGTGGGTATGACTACACTCCTAAAGCAATGAACCAGCGAGATACGGTTCCGCTGGTAGAAAAACACAATGAAGCGCTTCTGATGCTTCCACGGCTTTTTGCGGGAGCGGGCTATGAAGTTACGGTTACGGACCCTTCATGGGCTAATTACCAATGGATTCCCGATACCAGCATCTATCGTGGCTATGAAGGGATAAACGCCTTTAATACCGAAGGACGGTATACTAATCTGTGGTATGCCCAAAATAACTATGGGAATGGCCGTATTACCAGTACTACCATTAAAAGAAACATGCTCAGATTTTCCCTATTAAAAACCACAGCGCCGCCGCTTCGGATACATATATATGATGACGGATGGTATTGGAGTACCGATGACCTGGGTGAATCGAATACGGGATTTATCAATGCATATTCAGTGCTTGATTTTCTGCCAGAACTGACCGCGTATACCGCACAAAGACCGTCTGCCTTGTTTATTACCAATAATGCAACCCATGATATAACCTATTTGCAATACCCGGATTATACGCCGGCGCAAACCGTAACAGACAAGGGCAGCGGAGCATTTTCAGAAAGCAAGTATTATCATGTAAACAGCGCGTTTTATCTTAAGTTCGCCGAATGGCTTCAAGAGCTCAAGGAAAATGGGGTCTATGATAATACCCGCATTATTATTGTGTCGGATCACGGCGCGGGAGTGGACGTCTATGGCAGCGTGGCTCCTATTCCCATTCCCG
>JAITJS010000106.1 GCA_031278815.1 Treponema sp. | reverse complement strand
GACACCCGCATTTCAGCCTGTCGCGGATATTCCTCCGTTAATCGGCCCCCTCTTTGCTCTGGTGAGCAATCTTTTTTGAACCAGTCCTTAACGGCGGCCATTAGGGGGCACTGTCCACCGGGGGCTGCCCTTTGGATTCTAAACACCGCTGTCCGGCTTGCCGGTGGGCTTCCGCTCATCTCTTAAGCCCCTGCTCCAGGCTATTTCCCCATAGACGCTGCTGAGGTGTTTCCCGAAAATCACCGCCATACCCTATTGGGGCAACCCCATACCGACCATTACCGCGAGCGCAATCCTTGCATCCCGGATAAAATGAGTATAAGGCATCGTTTCTCTCTGAATAAATGGTTTTGCAACTTACCGGACTTGACGATGCCTTTTCTATGTCCTGCTATTTTCGTACTTTAGATTTGATTTGGCCTAATAAAAAAGGCGATACACGTACTCCGATTTTTGATACCGATCAGCCCTTATATACAGGTTTTTACAAAATGGGTTATAGACTGGATGGATACACAACCCAAAACTGGGGGATGTTTGAAGCAACCTGTTTATACCAAAATAATAGTAATTTTGCTATAGTATACTAGGCACTGTTAGCAAAGGTTGAAATACAAGGCAGCTTATGGTAGGATACAGACGGAGGGGGAAGGCACATGAAGAGAAACAAACGCTTGTATCCGATAAGGGAAGAAGTGTTTAATCGGAAGGTGCTGCCCATTATTGAAGGGGCGTACCCCTGGAAAGGGCGTCCGCCCCCAGTATCCCATTACCAGGGATTTTGCGGGATTCTGTATATTCTGAGGACCGGCTGCCCCTGGCCGGATGTACCTGAGGGGTACGGTTATTGGCATGGGATCTATGAGCGGTTTTTCTGGGGAAGAAACGGGGATTCTGGGCGAAAATCCTGATAAGGCTCAAGGAGGAGGAAGCGATAGTAGATAAGGAGGTAATCATAGACAGCACGACGATGAAAGTCCAGCGGCATGGGGCAGCAAACGAACGGGAAGAGTCGGGCGGGGACAAGCAGGAAGTTTCATGCGGTGATAACCCATGACGGGAAGCATGTTGAGGGGCTTTTGACCGGGGGAGCGGCGCATGATGTGACAGTAGCGGCAGAACTGAGTGAAGATAGCATTGGATGTAAGGTGATAGGGGATTGCGGGTATAACAGCGACGAGTTTCGGAAGGGAATAACAATACGGCGGTAATACCGGGGAGAACAGAGAGTCTACGACAAAGAGGTGTATAAGAAGCGTGGACTGATAGAGAGGACATTGGGGAAGCTGAAAGGGAATCGACGGCTGACAGTTCGGTATGAGCAATTGGACATAAACTTTTTAGGTTTTATCTTTATCGCATTTCTCAACATTCTCCTTTTCTAACAGTGTCTAGGGCTTTTTATCTTGAGAACCTGCCAATGCCCCGGCAATAAGCTCATTCCGAGCCGATACAAGAGCATTGGGATGGATGGCCGAAAGGGGGGTCTTATCGGCCCCACCGGATCCGGTAATCACCGAAATACGGCCCGCCGGGTAATGGGTGAGGGTTTGGGCAAAGGGCGCAAAGAGGGCTTCAAAATTGTCGATGAGCCATACCCGGCGGGCCTCTCCGTGAGCCGCTTCCATGGTTTTAAGGGTAACTTCAAGCTGTTCTATTTCAGCCTTGGCCACTTCATACCAGCTTGCAACTTCCGCCTTGGCCTTAAGGATGGCCTTGTCTCGGGATGCCAGGGCCGGGGTTATGATTTCCGCCTGGTACCGGTTCTTAAGCAGTGCTATGTTCTGTTTTTCCGCTTCCAACTCTGCGGTAATCCCTGCAACCCTGGCCCGGGCATTGGCCGCTGCTTGTTCCACCCCCACCTTTTGCCGCTGGCCTTCCTCGGCTAAACTAACCCGGACTTCCGCTTTGAGCCGTTCCAATTCATTCCTCAGGCGCTTCACCTCGGTTTCGCCTCGCCGGGCCTCGGCCTGTTCCGCTGCCGCAGCTTTGGCTTCTGCCTGAGCTTCCCTGGCCTTAGTCTCTGCATTGGCGGACTGGATACGCTTCAACAGGGCAATATAGAGATCCGGTTCCTCTACTCCAGGTAAGCGATGATCCTCTACATCCGCAATGTTCATGGTGGTAATTTCCAGGCCGATATTTTCCAGGTCGCTTTTGCAGACATGGATCATTTTAGCTACCAGGGTATCCTTGTCTTTCATCACCTGTTCTGGGGTCATGCTGGCAATGGAGTCTCGCAGATGCCCTTCAATGACATCCCCGGCTATTTTGGCCAGCTTTTCCCGATTAGCTGCCAAATCCAAGATCCGGGTAACCGCATGGGACCGGCCTGCTTCGTTCCCGGCAATGGCAAAGGAGACCGTGGCTTTGACGTTGAGGGGTACGATCCCCGCGGCAATGGCAGAATCCACCACCACTTCTATGGTAATGGGGGTAAGGTCGAATTTGCTAAACCGCTGGAGCACGGGAATAATAAAGGCCCGGCCTCCGGAAAAGGTACGGAACCCCTTGGCTTTTCCAGAACCGGTAACCACCCCTAATTCATTACCGCCGACTATCTTCATATTGGTGAGGAGTTGGATGAAGATCGTAATCCCCACAAGACTTGCGAAAACCACGGCAAAGATTATCATAGAGAACCTCCAGGCATAGCCAGGGTTTTCACATCTACCCCAAGGGCCTCAGTGAAGGTTTTAAGAAAATCCGCAAAAGCCCGGGGCCCCCGATTTACCGCACCGGAAAAGCCTTCTTCATCGTCCATGACGATGTAGGTATCCACTGAAGCTGCGGCAGTGGCGGCCATATAGTGATCAAAGAGTAAGGGCAGTTTCTGTTTGAGGAATATGACGCTAGAGGCATCATCCCCGTACCGGGAGAGGAGTTCCGCCTTTTTCTTGAGTATATCATTGCGGGTGGATTGGAGAATCTCCACTGCGGCCCGTTCTCCCAAGGCGATGATCCGGGCTTCTGCTTCCCGGGCTTCTGCTTCCAAGGTAACCGCGGTGAGGTTCTTGAGTTTCTGTAACTCCACCAGCATGGCCTGTACCGCAGCCTCCCCGGAATTGGCTGCTTCCGCAATGGCCTGGTCGGCCTTGAATTTGGCTTCGGTGATAAGCCCGGAGGCTTCCCTACGGTAGAGTTCAAGCTCTTGCCGGGCAGCAATGATGGCCTCATCCGCCTGGTTTTT
Source organism: Treponema sp. (assembly GCA_031278815.1). Taxonomy (GTDB): domain Bacteria; phylum Spirochaetota; class Spirochaetia; order Treponematales; family Breznakiellaceae; genus JAIRLU01. The sequence continues at coordinate 11,260 of JAITJS010000106.1, read as the reverse complement.
CGCCACCGCAATCCGCTTATGAGCATCGCTTTCCGCCTGTTCTGCAATGGCCCTAAGGCGGGATTCTTCGATTTCCACCTGCCTTCGCTTCTCCGCCAGGGTTTTCTGAGCAAGATTGGCAATATAATTGGAGGTATCCCAAATTTTCTGTAAGGAAACGGAAACCACCTTCATTCCAAAAGAGCGGAGATCCGAGTTGATGTCCGAAAGGAGTTCCGCCCGGAACTGGGCCCGTTCGCCCATAGCTCCCTCATCCCCGATTTCCCCGATATCCTCCATGCCGATGGCCTGAAGGGGAGTCGCCTTGTTCAGGGCTCCCCGGAAATTACCCACCAAGGTCTGCTGTACTTGGTCGTGGATCTGCTGGGTATTCTTCCCCATGAGCCGTTCCACGGCGCTGTACAGCATAGCCTCGTCATCATCATCAATGCACACGCAGGCCGTAGCATCCGCGCCCACGGTGATGCCGTTGGCGCTATTGACCCCTTCAATCCGGACCATAATGGGAAACACATCCAAGTTAAGAGAACCCAGGGCCTGGAAATAGGGGATCACCACAGCCCGTCCCCGGTTTACGGAAAACCCGAAGGTACGGCCATGACGCTTGGTCTTTTTGCCGGTAATCACCAGGATCTGGTCTGGATGGCTCACCCGGATACACGACTTGATTATCCCGATAAGCCCTATAAACGCCCCTAACCCCAAGGCGCCAAAGATAAACCCCTGGACGAGGTTACTGATGGTAATATACATTTCTTCTCCCCATGCTATTCGCCGCCGCCTCTAACATAATACCAGCTTGCATCAAAATCCACGATCCAGACCTCTGCCCCTTTGGAAAAAGCGGTTCCGGGATCTTTAGATCGCACATAGACTTCTGTTTCCTTGCCAAAATGCCGCACCACCGCCTTGCCTGCTGCTCCTGGCGCAAGCGGTACGGTAATCACCGCCTTTTCCATGATCAATTCCCCTGGTTTAAGGGATGAATCCAGGTCCCGGCGGAGGAGTTTCCGCAAAAGATGAGCCATGAACGCAATGCCCGCACCAAGTCCAGCACTCCAGATAAGGCTTTTACCAGGGCTACGCCCCAAAAACAATGCGAACAAGCCCGTAGGACCTGCCCCTAAAGAAAAATAGACTCCGGTTCTGAGGAAACCTAGGATCTTGGTAAGTACCCGGATCCCCGGATCCCCGGGACCTAACCATGAACCTCCCCGGGAGCTGGGACTTGCCTCATCCCCGAGATCCCCCTCCTGCACCGGTTCTCCTACATCCCCATCATCGGTCCCTTTCTGGTCAAGCCAACCAAAAAAATCAGCTGCCGTAATACCTACCCCGAATAAAGTGAGGGCTGCATAGATGACCAGAAGTTGTTCCATACTCTTTGTAAGTATCCCCTGATTTCTGCTCCATGACAAGGTCCTTTCGCCCCAAGTATGGTACAAAATAACCAGCATGTTAAAAACTAGTTGCAAAGTCAAGAGATTATATTATAAGATAATAATACTATGAAACAATATAGCATACTTTTATTAGTAACATTGATCACCCTGGTCGCTTTTGCTGAAGAGGAATTGGAGTTTTATACCAATGAACTCAACAAATCCCTTACCGTTGCTGAACAGCTCGGTATATTGCGGATCGTACGGGATGCGGAAATTGCTGATTCTGCTTCTTTCTATGCGTCGGCCTTGAGCCGCCTGCTCAGGGTGTATCCTAATATCAGGGATACCCGGGAATTGGATGCTGCAGATGAGTGTATAAGGCTCATTACGGATCAACTGAGTGAGGCCCAATATACCGAAGCAGGGCAGGACCTGTGGAGGGCCGTACAGGTTTCCCGCAACCCTTTGGTCAAGTCCGATGCCCTTATTGCTTTGGGTAAAGTGGGAGCCACGGATTTACTTCCCCAAGTAGTGCAGACCCTGCTGGATACCAATGCAGAGCCCAGCATCAATCGGATATCCGGGGAACGTATTGCTTATGGGGCGATCCTTTCACTGGAGCATTACAAAGATCCCACAGGGTATCTACCGGTGTATTTTGCCGCTCATGGCTGGTATTCCCAATGGGTGAGAAACCAAGCGGAAACCTCGCTGCCCCTTATCGCAGAGGACCCCTCTGAGGCATTGATCGAGGTAATCCATAGACCCGGTTATGCCTACCCCTACAAGTATTTGGCCCTCAGGTCCTTAGAGAAATCAGAGATTGGGGATGAGTCCAAGGCACAAGCTGCTTTGGCTGCGCTTTATGAAGGCTGGAGGGCTTCAACGAATGTTCCCCAGCAGCAGCGGGATTTGGTGAGTATGCGTAAACTTGCCATTGATATGCTAAGCCGCTACGGGATCGAAGATGCAACGGTGTATCCCCTGTTGGAACGCTCCTACCTGCATGGCGCTGATGAAGAAGAACGGATCGGCGCCATAGGGGCCTTATCGAAAATCGGTACCGAAGATGCCGCCACCCTGCTGGCCTCCTTCATTACGCTTATGAACAATAGCTTGGAACGAGGTATCTTGACCCCTCGGGACGAGCGGTTTCTTCGGGTCTTGCTGCCTGCTTTAGGCGCTACCGGTCAGGCTCTAGGGGAGCCGGTCCTCCAGCAGGTGATTGCCCACAACTGGCCGTATGGTATTCATACCCTTGCCCGGGATGCGCTGGATAGTCTCGGGGATTAAATGTAAGGCAGCAATTCGGCTTTGCCGAATTGCGGATGCACCAATAGTTTCCAAAGCATAACTGCACTTTGGAAACTATTCTGCCAAGATATGTAAGATTGCTTCGGGAGATGTAGCAGCCAGAATTTCCGCCCGTTTTTCAGAGCTTTTAAAAAGCAAACTTATTTCCGCAAGAAACTGAAGATGAGGACCGGTTTTTTCAATAGGAGAAAGGGTCATGATGAATATCCTGCAGGGTTGTCCATCTAGAGAATCAAAGTCAATGGGGGAATCCGAAACCCCGATACAAGCCACCAAATCACGAATCGTCCCACTCTTCCCATGAGGAATAGCAATGCCATGTTTCATACCGGTAGACATTTTCTGTTCCCGATCCATCACCGCACTTAGGGCTGCGGCACGGTCCTGTATTTTTCCCGCTGCAACGAGTATATCCAACAGCTCGTTGATTATTGCTTCTTTAGTAGTCCCCTTCAAATGAAGGCTGATAGTTTCTTTTGAAAGTACTGTCTTGAGGTTCATAGTTTTAGTGTAAGTCTCTATACATGAAAAGTCAAGGATTTCCATTGATCAAGACCCTCTTGGAATTGCAGGGTAATCCCTGAGCCTGTGTGTATACCGAACCCCTTCTGGGACCTTTCTATGAACTTGTGTCTACCCTGCTGTGGTCCCATTACGTCCTGGTCAGCAAGAAACTGCTGGTTCCAGATCCTCTGCTTCCCCTGTTCCCCATGTTTCGTTCAATCGTTTCTCTGGTGTTCTTTTTTACGGTTATTCCTCCATAATTACCAAGATAAACTTAAAGACTCCCTTGCTCCCGGGGTTTGCCGCATACTCGATAGGCCAGGCCATCCTGGTTTTGACCCCTGGACAAGGGATAATCACCTATGGCATGCTCGGTGTTTCTCTGGTGGCGCTCCATGTGGACGTTGCAGAGCGTGCCCGGGTCATGGACATGCAGGACATGCTCCGACAAGCGGTTTTTTAAGGTCTGATGCTATGGTATACTCTGGTATGGTTATGATAACAAAAGGTACCATAAGAAAATTCGTGGGCCTGATGCTGGTTCTGGGCCAGTGTTTTGGTGTGACCATGCTCTATGCCAAGGTACCGGTAAAGTTAGCGCTGATTCCTGAGAATCCTCGACCTGGAGAACCGGTAACCCTGGGTATGACGGTGGAAACCCTGGGGGATGAAGCCCTGTTCCAGGCAGTACTCACCAATGCCCAGGGGCAAAGGTTGAGCAAGGCATCTTTTTTTAATCTTACCGTGGATAAGGAAGGCGCCTCTCTTAAGGTCGCGATTTTGGCAGTTCCCAGCACCGCAAGGCCAGGATCGGCATCTATCCAAGTGGAACATGAGGGCAGGAGTATTGTAAAGATCGATTTGACCATTGCAAACCGTTCCTTCGGTTCCGAAGAAATCCCCTTGGATCAGGCCAATACAGACTTACGAACCCTCCAGGATCCTCAAAAAACCGCTGAGGCCGTGGTATTATGGGGTATCCTCAGCCGTACTGGGACTGCGGTGTATACCTCCGGGCCTTTTACCGCTCCAGTTACCTCCACGCGGCGGACCAGTTTTTTTGGAGATCGCCGGATTTTTATGTATGCGGACGGTTCTCGAGCCGCTTCGATTCATGCGGGTATTGACTACGGCGTTCCCCGGGGAACCGAGGTCAGAGCTTGCGCAGCCGGAAAGGTGGTCCTAGCCCGTTCCCGGATTGTTACGGGTAATTCGGTGATCATCGAACATCTGCCTGGGATCTATTCCCTATATTATCACCTGGACCATATCACGGTACCCGAGGGGGTTATGGTAAGCGGCGGTACGGTTCTCGGGCAATCCGGGGCCACGGGCCTGGCAACGGGTCCGCATCTCCATTGGGAAATCAGGGTAGCTGGGGAGAACACCGACCCCGACGCCTTTGTTTCTCGGCCTATCCTTGACAAAGATGCACTTTTAGGTAAGATTAACTGAAGGAGGCTTTTTCAAAAGCTCAGCTTTTGAAAAAGCCTTTATCTTACAGAGATATTTACTAATGCTTACCATATAATGGAAAGGGGGTGATTTTTTTTGGCGCATATCATCGTGGATGATAGTGAGGTGTTGGAAAAAGCCATCAAACGTTTTAAACGGATGGTGGAAAAAGAAGGCATCATTAGGGAATATAAAAAGCGGGAATATTATGAAAAGCCCTCGACCATTCTTAACCGGAAAAAAAAGGCGATTCAGCGGAAACTGCTCAAAAAATCCCGAAAAGGCAGATCCGATTACTAAAAGCCTGTGGGACTTTGATTTTGTATATATACGGTATACTATTGAAGTCCCCTATGGATTGAAAAACATACATTACTACTGATTACCTAAGACTATTGAAAATGGCAAAGACGTACCGAAAAACAGGATATTGTTTAGCAGGGGGGGGCTATATATTTCTGGCCCTATGTTTGCTTTCCTGCAGAACCCTTTCTCCTCTTACTACCCCACCTGAAACAGGCCCGGCGAAGTTTTCTACTCCAGAAGGGATCCTTCCCCAGTGGCAGGCGTTTGCAGAACCGTGGTGTCCGGGGATTTCCTATTTTGAGGGGCGTATCCGGGAACCTAAGCTACGGTTTTGGGGCTTACGGGTGGATTTGACTGAGCCGGCTTTGCGGATTGTGGTGAGCGAAAAAGAAGGTAACCTTGATGGCATTATTCCCAGTACTAAGACCACGAGCTTTGTCCGGCGCTATGATTGTCTTGCAGGGATAAACACCAACCCCTTTAGCCCGGTATCAGGGAAAGAAGGGGAGGATCGGACCATTGTGGGGATAACCCTTTCCCAAGGAGCGGTGGTTGCCCTTCCTCACCCTCAGTTCGATGGCTTGGTGTTTTATGATGGTGGGAAAGCCGCTATAGTAAACCAAGCTGCCATAACTGAAGAACAGATCCACACCATCAAGAACGCGGTAGGTGGGTTTTATGCGGTCTTACGGGATGGTGTAGTCCTGGAAGGAGCGCTTAATCGGGGAAACGCCCGGCACCCTCGCAGCGGAGTCGGAGTATCTGCTGATGGGAGCGTTCTCTATCTTCTGGTTATTGATGGACGGCAGATGAGTAGTATAGGAGCTACCGAAGCTGAAGTGGGTATTATATTACAAAAATTAGGCGCCCATGACGGTCTTAATCTTGATGGAGGGGGCTCCACTGCCTTGGCGCTGAAGTTCCCTGATGGTAAGGTCCGAGCGGTCAATACTCCTATCCATAAGCTCATTCCTGGAAACGAACGGGCAGTGGCCACTTGTCTCGGGATTGCCCTGCACAGAGAATGAGGGTACTCCACAGGTCCTTCCCCATGGAACTGTCCAAGATTTCAGTAGGAGCTAGATTCGGAAAAATTGTTTATGGGTTATTGTGCCTAAGCTTCCGTTACAGTATGACATCGAATATCCGCAGTGCTCCGTTCCCCTCTCGGCTTACTTGCAGCCATGCTTCCCTGGGGTTCCGGTGGCTCTTCTGCCGGAAATCGAAGGTGAGAAGGTACCCTTCCTTCCTTCCTCGCCGGTGCAGGTACTCTGCAAGCTGTTCATAACCTGCACCGTGGGCAGCCTCTCCACGCCAGGTCTTCAGTTCAATGATGAATTCCTCTGTGCCGTAACTGATCACTAGGTCCATCCGTAGCGCATCGGTAGTTTCACTTTCGATGTAGTAAAATCCTTCTCCGTTTATCAGAGGTGTCAAGAATGAAAGGAAAACCAGCCTACCGTGGCGTTCCAGAAAGGCCGCGTCCTTTCTGGTGAAGATCTGCCGGTAGTGTTTGGCAAAACGGCGAAGGCATAGTTCCATGTCGAATCGCCCTTCTTTCACCACATCGTATTTGAAGACCCCCTTCACTTCTTTGTTATCCTGCCTTCGGGCATCTTTGGATAGAAAATAGTCGGTGATCCAGCGTTCAAAGATAGGGTTAGCAATCTGTATCTTGCCGCCTCTGCTCACTACAAATCCAAACATCATTGCCCAGTTGACCACCGGATCCCTCTCAGAATAGGGCATTACCCGACAGACAATCAGCACATCGTAGATCCACTGATACAACTCAGGAGAAGCTTCCAGATTTTTGATGAGATCATCACTGAGGGTATTCTGTTCCTGTTGTACCAGGTATTGTACTGCCTTCCGTACCCCTTCTGCGGTCCACTCCCGGTCATACCGTTCATCTATCAGTTGGCAGATCCGGGACACCAGAAAAGGATAACCCCTACTGTATCGATATACTTCCCCTGCTATGGCCGGAATATCCATACCCGTATGGTGATCCTCTTCGTATTCGTTGAGCATGGTGGCAATCTCACTGGCATGAAAAGCCATATCCATCGTAAAATCCGCTGCTATGTTCCAGGGGGAATTGTAGAGTTTCCCTTCTGTTGCTATAGGACGGTAGATACCTTCATGGATCATTTTTAACTTTAGGTTCTTTATGTCATACACCCCTGCTAGAATCACGCTATGGAAGGTAAAGGCTTTGCCGGTTTTCCTGGCCAAGTATTTATCCCTGAGTACTCCCAGAAAATGGATATAGATTCGGTTGTTGCTGGTCTTATCCACCTCATCGATCATGATCACTATCTTCCTCTCCCGGCACATCTTATCCAAATGTGAAGACAAGCGCTTAAAATCAGTGATGGTCCCATCAACCCAGCTTTCAATATAGGAAGTGTCTTCTGCAGCAGAACTGAATCGCAGGGCTTCTTGAACCAGTTCCATAAAGAAGCGACAGAAGGCCGGTGGATTCTCGAAGGGCTCATCTCCAATTCCTTCAAAACTGATAGACGCGCAGATATACTGGTGAAATAGGTTTCTTTCCAATTGATTCAGAGTGGTAGTTTTGCCGAACTGCCGGGCACGATTGATAATGAAATAGCAGCCCTGATCCACCATAGCGGTAATACGGCGGATTTTGTCGGAAATATCGACCATGTAATCCTGATCCGGCACACAGAGGCCGGTGGTATTGAAATGACGCATAATTAAGCATACCCTCAATACAATCCGTAACACAAGAACCCGAAGCTGCTGCGGCAGGGCATACAAAAAAGACCGGTTTCAATGGGGTGGTCCATTTCCGGATTATGCAGTTTATCGAAGTAAGGGCAACCAGGTATGGAGCCTCACCATGAGTGAATACCGGGACTAATCCCGATACCGCAGCTGTACCGGACTGGCAATAAATGTGTCTCGGTGTACTTTGGTTATTCGGGAAAGCTCAACATTGATAAGCTGTCTACAGAAGGCAAATGCGTGGGTCCCGATCTTGCTCACGCTGCTGGGGATGCTCACCGATGTTAATTTGGTATGGGCAAAGGCGTAACTCCCGATAAGGCCCACGCCCCGAGGGATGCTTACCGAACTTACCGGGGTCTCGGTAAAGGCATAATCCCCGATAATCCGCAGGCCTGAGGGGATCCCATAGTGGGCCCCCTCTTTACCACGGGGATAAGCAATGAGGGTCTGCAGGGACTTATCAAACAAGATCCCCTCCCCACTGGTAAAGTGGAGATTTTCCTGGGATACGGTGATGGCTTGGAGGCTCTTGATGGCAAAGGCCCCTTCCCCAATCGAGGTAACCGTGGCAGGGATATGCACCGTGGTGAGTTTCGTATGGGCAAAGGCGTATTCCCCGATAACCCTAACCCCTTCAGGGATGAGGATGGAACGCAGCTTGACCCCGTCAAAGGCCCCCTCCTTAATCGCGGTAATCCCTTCGGGGATCACGAGCGTATCCTCCGATCCTGCGTACTTTACCAAGAGGTCCCCTTCAATGATAAAGGGATCGTTTGTAAAAGAATCAATCGCGTTTTGCATACAATAGCTTTATTAAACCTCCTTCTCTGTACTTATTCAAGCCGTTATAGACCGCTTTCCCTCATTCAGCAGCTTCGACATCCCGGTTCAAGACTGAATGATCCCGGAGAAATCTTCAATACCCCATTCTGCGGCGGGGATTTTTTATTGGAGAAATAGGCCGACTAAGGGTAACGGGTGAACTAAACAGGGGTCCACCGGGGCTGGAGCCAATTTTACTGTTAGTATATATATTCAACTTTTTCCCGAAAAGACCGTATAAACATACCGTTTATGCCCTTTGTTTATTGACAGGAAAAAAAATAAAAGGATATACTCCTTAATCATACAGGAAAAATGGTTGCCCTTTGATAAAGGATAGGGTAACCAGGAGGAAAACCTATGAAACGACAAAAAATGGTCCTTATGACAGCCTTAGGGCTGCTCATAAGCGGCGGCTTGTTTGCCGGAGGCGCAAAGCAGCAGCAGCAGGGGTCTGGAGGCTTAACCCTGGAACCGGGAGTACTCACGGTGGGAATGGAAATCGGCTATCCTCCCATGGAATACTTCGACATTGACGGCAAGACCCCTATCGGCTTTGATGTGCAATTAGCCAATGCCCTGGCCGCTAAGTTAGGGCTCAAGGTTACGTTCGTGGATACTGCCTGGGACGGTATTTTTGCCGGAGTGAATACCGGTAAGTACGATGTGATCATGTCTTCGGTAACCATCACCGAAGAGCGGTTGGCAGCTCACAACTTTACCAAGCCTTACATCGGCAATGCCCAGGCCATGGTGCTCTTGAAAGGGTCCTCCGTAACGGCCCGGAGTCCTGAAGAAATCGCAGGTGAGGGGGTTGCCTATCAAGCGGAGACCACCTCAGATATTTACATGACCGACCTGGCCAGAAAAGGCGTCCAATTTACCGCTTATGAATACGATAAGGTGCTGAATTGCTTTGACGAGTTACGAAATCATCGGGTGGATGTGGTTGTCTGTGACAGCCTGGTGGCCTTTGATTACATCGCCCCGCTGGACAGTCCTTTTGAAATCGTGTGGCAAGGTACGGCAGAAGAAAAGTTCGGCATTTGTTTGAAAAAAGGCAATGATGCCCTCACTACGGCTTTAGACACGGCCTTGGACGAACTCTTTGCCGAAGGGGTCATGCTGAAAATCTCTCAGGATATCTTCAAAATGGATATGGTCTCTGCAGCACGGAAGTAAAGGAGGAAGGCAGGGTGGTGAACCGCAGAACGGTTTGTATGATCAAGCAGAGCATGTATTAAAGAAGGGAGATGAAATCGGTATGAGTCCTTTACAAAAAATTATTATGTGGATTCCTCCGCTTCTGGACGGCGCGCGGATCACCATCCTGCTCACCCTCCTTGCGGTCTCCGCGGGGCTGGTGGGTAGTTTATTCCTGGCCCTAGGGGAAATGGCAAAAAATCAAATCCTCAACCGTTTTTGTAGAGCCTACGTGTTCTTTTTCCGAGGGACCCCCTTGCTCATGCAGCTGTACTTCATTTATTATGGGCTCCCGGAAATCACCCCCCTCTTAACCATCAACAACCGGTTTATCGCGGCCTTTATCGCCTTTGGACTTAATTCCGCGGCCTATTGTGCGGAGATTATCCGGGCCGCGATCCAGAGCATTGACAAAGGCCAATTCGAGGCTTCCCGTGCCCTGGGGATGTCCTATGCCCAGACCATGCGCTTGGTTATTGTACCCCAGTCCATACGGCGGCTCATCCCGCCGGTGGGGAATGAGTTTATCATGGTGTTAAAAGATGCTTCCCTGGTTTCGATCATCGCCCTGTCGGATATCACCAAAGTTACCCGGTCCATCTCTTCTTCCACTGCCTCGGCCTTGGTGTATATCCCTGCGATGGTCCTGTACCTCATCATCACTGCGGTGTTTACCCTGGTGTTTCATAAACTGGAAAAGAAGTATTCGGTATATGAATAGGCCCATCAGCGGAGGGAGCGGAAAATGGCAATGGTAAAGACCGTGGGGGTGAGTAAGGCCTTTGGGGATCTGCAGGTGCTCAAAGAGGTCTCCCTCGAAGTGGTACAGCAGGAAGTGGTGTGTATCATCGGGCCTTCGGGAGCGGGGAAGTCCACGTATTTGCGCTCCCTCAATCGCCTGGAAAAAATAGACCAAGGCAAGATCTATATCGAGGACACCTTGCTCTTTGATTGTGTGGACGGGGTGAACCGGGTAAAAATGACTCCCCATGAACGCAATACCGCACTCCTTGAGGTGGGCATGGTGTTTCAGCGGTTCAACCTTTTTCCCCATAAGACGGTCATGGAGAATGTGATGCTTGCCCCGGTCCATGTACGGAAAGTACCCGTGAAAGAAGCCCGGGATAAGGCAGCAGCCCTGCTTGAACGGGTGGGCCTGGAGGATAAAACCTGCGCCTACCCTGCCCAGTTATCCGGGGGACAGCAGCAGCGGGTGGCCATTGCCCGGGCGCTGGCTATGGAGCCTAAGATCATGCTCTTTGACGAGCCGACCTCGGCGCTGGATCCCGAATTAGTAGGGGAGGTCCTCGCGGTTATGAAAGGGCTGGCCACTGCAGGGATGACCATGCTGGTGGTAACCCATGAAATGGGGTTTGCCCGGGAAGTGGCGGACCAGGTGGTCTTCATGTTCGAGGGATCCATCCTTGAAAGTGGGCCCCCCAGTACCCTTTTTACTAATCCGGTTCATGATCGGACCCGGCAGTTTTTGCAGAGTGTTTTGTAGGGTCCTATTA
>JAITJS010000099.1 GCA_031278815.1 Treponema sp. | reverse complement strand
CGCTTGCGGCATAGAGAAGAAAGATCACGCCTTTGACCAGATCGGGATTGCCTCAAGGCACCTCTTGGGCGTTATAAACGATATTCTGGATATAAACAAAATTGAGGCGAGCAAATTCGAACTATACGAAGAAGCGTTCGACTTTGACAAGATGCTTCAAAACACGCTGGACATCATCCGTTTCAGCGTTGACAAAAAACGCCAGACCTTGACCGTGAATGTCGCTCTCAATGTCCCCCGTGGGCTTGTCGGCGATTCTCAGAGGCTTGCCCAGGTGATTACCAACCTGCTGTCCAACGCGGTGAAATTCACGCCGGAAGGGGGTTCCATCAGCCTTGATGCAGGGCTTTTAGGCGATGAAAAAGGCGCGTATTCCCTAGCGTTCACCGTGTCGGACAGCGGCATCGGCATAAGCCGGAAGCAGCAGGCTCGGCTTTTCATGCCTTTTCAGCAGGCTGAAGACGGTACGTACCGCGCCTATGGAGGAACATGGCTTGGACTTGCGATTTCTAAAAGCATCGTGGAGATGATGGGCGGCAGGATGTCAGTTGAATCGGAGTTGGGCAAGGGAGCGAAATTCTCCTTCTCCGTACCGCTCAAGGAGCGGGCGCTTCAAACGCCACAGGGCAACGAAGGCGAGTCCATCCCCAGCGCGCCGGATGATTTCAAGGAATACCGGCTCTTGCTTGCCGAGGACGTGGAGATAAACCGTGAGATTGTCATGGAACTTTTATCGCCCACGGGAATTGCGGTGGACTGGGTAGAAAATGGCGCCCAGGCGCTGAAACAGTGCCAGGAAAACCTGGGGAAATACGACATTGTTTTTATGGACGTCCAGATGCCGGAAATGGACGGTTGCGAAGCGGCGCGGCGAATCCGCTCTCTGGACGACCCCTGCGCCCAGGCAATCCCGATTATCGCGATGACTGCCCATGTGTTCCGGGAGGACATGAAACGTTTCCTTGAAGCGGGCATGAACGGCCATCTGAGCAAGCCCCTGGATTTTGGTGCAGTCCTGGATATGTTGAAGAAATACCTCCACCAAGAGAAGCGGTCTAGCGTAGTATCGCCCGATGCAGAAATCCCCTGATGGTTGATGCCTGTTTTAAAGGTAGACCGCCATTGTACTGGTATACGGTTCCGCGCGGGTCTGTACCTCTTTCCGCTTGGAAAATAGGGGCTTTTGCCTTGAGGATCCTTTAAACGCATACCCATTACCGGATTCCGTATTTTTTTTCCAGGCTTTCGTAGTAGTCCAACATCTTCCTCACGTATTTGCGTTTTTCCGTGTAGGAATGATAGTAAAAAGAACGTTTAAATCCATAGGTAACCAGGTCCTTGAGCTTCCCCGGGGCTATATCAAAATTGTCCAGGGCCAGACGGTACTCGTTGCAGATAGTGGTCCGGGATACAAGCCGGTTGTCTGTACAGAGGGTAACCGAGAGATTCTTGGCCAGCATATTGCGGAAGGAGTGGGTCCGGATGTCGCTTATGTGCGGGGCAGTCTGTAAATTGCTGGTAAGGCAAACTTCAATGGTGATCCTGTTTTCCGCGATGTAGTTGACCAAGTTTTCCACGTACGTTTCTTTGGCCTGGGCTGGGGTGTTCCAGATCATATCCGCGTCGAATAGATGCAGGCCGTGGCCTATCCGGTCCGCGTGGAGGTCCGTAATGGCCTGAAAAATTGATTCCGGCCCGTAGGCTTCACCGGCGTGTACGGTTTTACGCATGAAGTTTTTAGTTACGTAATTATAGGCCTCCTGATGAGCACTGGCAGGATAACCATGTTCACTGCCTGCAAGGTCAAGGGCCACAAGCTGGATGTCACTTTCAGTTTGCAGCTTTACTGTAGCCTTAGCCAGTTCCTGTCCAGCCATCTGAATGACCTCAAGGGGCGAGGAATAGGGGTGCACCACGGTAAAGTCCCGGTAGTACCGGGAAAAGTGGGAATTAAAAAACCGCATAGCGCAGAGGATAATTCCATATTCAAAGGGCGGTTCTGTCTCCCTTAGGGATGCGTTTATTGCGTTCCGAGCCCGACGCAGGCCCCGGTCCACTGCGGTAATAACCTGTTCAAAGGTAAAGTTCCCATGCATGTGAAGCTGGGGGGCAAACCGCACTTCCAGGTACCGGACGCCTTCGGCAAAATTATCCAGGGCCAGTTCACCGGCAGTTTGTTCCAGGGCCTCTGCATCCTGGAGGACTTTCCCGGTCCAGGCAAAGCCCGTAAGGTACTCATCCAGATTTTTATAGGAAGGCTTAAAAACCAGTTCCCGCAGGCCCTCTTCGGTAAAGGAGGGAAGTTCCACATGCCGGTCCTTGGCAAGGCTTATAAGGGTCGAAAGCCGTAGCGACCCGTCAAGATGCACATGGAGATCGGTCTTGGGAATCTCCCGGATAAAGTCATTGCTGAATTGCTTCATACTCGTTAAGATACCAGGGAACGACCTCGATTGGGTAGTCCCCAAACGAGTAGGGAGTGGGCGAAAGATGGTTGTTTACCAAATAATTCTCTTAAAAACCCAAACGGTAATAACGAGAGCCACCACGATTTTGTGCATACGAGGGTCTTTAGAAAAACGGATCCCTTTGCGTACTAAACGAGAACACCACGTCCGTAATGACCGGTGTCTCCTCTCAATCTTTTGGGTGTTTTCTTTTGGTTGTAATAAAGCTAAAAGTTTATCCAGGTTTTCATGTTCCCGTGTGCCGAAATGAAATGCCGGTGTTATGGTCTAGTACCCGCCAAAACTGATGAGATTGGTCTCCGACAAAACTCCCCATTTCAGCCTCATTAACCGACACAAACTCAACCGTAATAGCGTCGTTCCGGTGGCTGTTTAGGTAATCGTAATTGACATACCATAGCAATACTTCGATACTCCTGAGCGCATCGGTAACCGTGTCCTTGGCTATCCTGAGTGTTCTGGCTGTTGCCCGCGTTCCGCTTCCGGTGACTATCAAAAAAATATGCGGGATCGGATGTTTGGGTCGCATGCGTTGTATGATCTCCTGTCCGCCTTTGTTGCCAGGCGAGCCGATATAAGGCGCCTGTTCTCCCTCCCCGCGTTCCGTATAAACCACAAAAAGAACCTTTCCAACCATGCCCAGGGTTTGTACGCGTTCTTCTGCTGAGGTATTCCCTGTACTTCGGTCTATGCGTTCAAGCCGGTTTGAATCGGAGAAAATAGATTGAGGGTCTTCAAAGCCAAGGTGATGAACAACTTTGTTACTACGTTTTTTCGTCCCATTCCATACCAGGCAACGGCATAAATAAAGTATAGTAGTTTTTATATATGTAATCAAGGTTTATTTCAATTCACCCACGGATAAGCCGACTTTTTTCAGATCCTTTCGGTAAAGGAATGCTTTTTGATGCTTTTCACACCCCTTCAATACCACATCATTGCAGAAAATGAAGAGAACGACGAACCAAATCCACTCACACCCTCTATGCGGGGCGGGCCTTGGACAGCGGGTTGATGCCGGATATGAGCTTTACCCTGTATTTGAAGGAAGAATCCGGGGTTACCCTCTACGTACAAAACACCGATGATACCGGACAATACCATCCCGGCGCG
>JAITJS010000085.1 GCA_031278815.1 Treponema sp. | reverse complement strand
GCACACAGGGAAGGGTGATCTGCTGCTCCTGGGTTATCCGAGTCTGAAAGGTTGAGGATCGTCTTTTGCTTCTCTATAAAAAGCCCCTGGCAAAGCCCCATGTTTGCAGGGGCTTTTTTTGTTATTTTTTCTTCCCCCAAACTGCGCTCCTCGGCATTGTTCCGGCGGTTTATCCTCACGTCCTCCTGCCTTTTACCTTTTGGGAAAATATGGTATACCAATTCTGATGAATATTATTCTTTTTGAAAACCATGAACTTACCCCGTCTACCCAGGAGGTCCTCCTTAAACCCCGGGATAAACGGACCTTACACATCCTCAATATCCTGCGGAAAAAGCCGGGAGAATGCTTTGATGCAGGGGTTCTGGGAGGGAATTGGGGAAAGGGCCGTATCGAATCCATCACCCCTGAGAGAGCTCTAGTGTGTTCTTTGGAACTGCATCAAGCCCCGCTGCCTCGAAGCCCTATTAGCCTGGGGGTGGGGTTTCCCCGGCCTATACAGCTTAAGCGGCTCTTACGAGATCTAGCGACGTTTGGCGTGGAAAAGGTGGACCTCCTGGGCACGGATCTGGGGGAGCAGAGTTACCGGAATACCGCCGTGCTTACCGATGGGAGAGCCCGAGATGCCCTCATCCAAGGGGCTATCCAGGCTCGGGATACGGCCATCCCCCTGGTAGGGAACTATCCCAGCCTTACGAATTGGCTTCAGGAGCGGCCTTGGAGCGATAAGAACCCCTTGCTCATCGCTGCGGACAACCTCCGGCCCCAGGGAACCTTTGCCCAGTTGAACCCCACGAAACAGTCCCTGCTTATCGCCATCGGTTCTGAACGGGGCTGGTCTGACCGGGAACGGGACAGGCTGGAAGCCGCAGGGTTCTGCCGGCTTTCCCTGGGAAACCGGATATTACGGACCGATACGGCCTGTGTGGCTGCGGTGGTATTGGCGCTGGAAAAAATCGGGACCCTTGGGTACACTTGATCCATGAATCAGGACCACATTAAGGCCGCACTCCTGGAACTGGAAGATGCCCCTCTGGATTTTACGGTGCTTTTTTCAGGGAAGAAAAGCAAAAAGATCAATGGTTTGTATAAACCTGAGTCCCGGCAGATCATCATCCATAACCGTAATTTCACCGATGATAATCTCGTGGTATATACGGCCATCCATGAATATGCGCATCATCTCCATGTCTGTTCCCAGGGCGGAAAACTCAGTTCTCGGTCTCACACCGCGGAATTTTGGGCAATTCTCCATCGGCTTCTGGCGACTGCAGAGACCAAAGGGATCTATAAAAACGTGTTTACCGCTTCTCCGGAACTGAGCCACTTAACCGAGACCATACGGCAGCAGTACCTCCAGGAAAACGGCAATCTGGTGAAAGCCCTGGGAATGCACCTGCTCAAGGCCCAAGAGCTTTGTCTTGCCATAGGGGGCCGTTTTGAGGATTATATTGACCGGGTTCTCTGTATTCCCCGGGTGGCTGCCACTATGGCCATGAAGATGTACCAATACCAGTTGAACCCCGCTTTGGGCGCGGATAATATGCGTTTTTTGGCAGGGATCAAAGACCTGGAGGAACGCAGCGCTGCCGAAGCCGCGCTCCTCCAAGGGAATAGTCCCGATACGGTGAGAGTGGCATCCAAGGAAGGAGGGTTACGTTCTCCGCCTCCGCCGGAAGATCCCCGGCAAAAACTCGAAAAAGAAAAGGCCCGGCTGGAACGGACCATTGCATCCCTCTCCAAACGTCTGGAAGCGCTTGAGCGGGAGTTGGAACAGTACTAGTTGACGGCATAGGAAGTCTAAGGATACACCTAATACATGAACAAGGTAAGGATTATAGGCATACTCCTCCTGGGTCTGTATGCCTTGGTGAGTATACCGGCTGCGGAAAACGAGCCTTTGGGCGGAACTTCGGTGCCTGAGGCTCTGAGAAGACCCCAACGGGGAGAAGCCCCTCGCTATCCCCAGGACACGATCATCGGGCCTTTAGGCCGGGGAGAGGCAGCAGCAGCGGCCTATACCCTAGCCAAGGACCTGCTGGGGGCACTGCTCACGGACAAGCGGGATGCCCCGGTTCTCCAGGATATGGATTCGGAGGTGTTGGGAGAGTATGGTACGGCCCTGGAAGCAATCAAGCCGCAAAGAGTGAGGATCGGCGGAGGCCGGGAGGAAGCCGACGGGAGTACCTCCTTTGTGTTCCGTTTTGTTGGTCGGGACCAGTGGATAACCGGGGAATTGTACCTCAGGGCTGAAGAAGCGAACTGGAAGGTGGAAGAGCTGATTCTGGAAGAAGCCCAGGACCTGCGGGAGGGAGCCGAGCCCTATCCCTTTGACTATTCCCCCTATGAACGCCTTTTCTAGGGCTGCTCCGGTGGGGCCAGACGTTTCTGGGCGCGCTGCTGGTCTTCCAAGGCGATGGCTGCCACGGTTCTGACCGTCTGGGCCAGGGCTACACTGATCTTGCAAGTTGTGGCCATGCCGGAGGGATCCGCTGCCGCTATGGCCTCTATATGGCCGTAAGTTTTCATGATACGCCGTGCCCGTGTGGGCCCAATACCGGTTACTGATTCTAGGACCGGGAAGAACAGGTCTTCTGAACGCAGCCGCTGGTTAAAGGAGGTGGCAAAACGGTGGGTTTCGTCTCGCAGGAATTGCAGCACCTTCAGGGCTTCTGAGCGTTTGGAAAGCCGGATAGGCGCGGACCTATGGGGAAGCCACAGTTCCTCATCCCGTTTGGCAAGACCCACCACATCGCAGTCTATCCCCAAGGCATCAAGGACTCCCTGGGCGGCGTTCACCTGCCCAATACCCCCGTCAATGAGGATCAGATCCGGCAGTTCCTTTCCTTCCCGGAGCAGCCGGCTATAGCGGCGATGCACCACTTCCCGCATGGCCGCAAAGTCATCCACCACTCCCACCACCGTACGCAGCTTAAAGTACCGGTAGTTTTTTCGGTCCGGCCTCCCCTGCTTAAAAGCAATCAGCGAAGCGACCGGGTGTTTGCCATTGAGCTGGGCAATGTCAAAGCCTTCTATCTGTTCCGGCCTCCTTCTCAGGCCCAGGGCCTGAACCAGTTCGTCCAGAGCAGGGCCTGCTCCCCGCTCTTTAAGCCTACGTCTGAGGTCTTCCTGGGCATTGTTCCGGGCCATAGCCAGTACCGCCCAGTGGCGGCGATTCGGTGCAGCGCCTGCCGGGGAAGCCAGTTCAGCCGGGGAAACAATTTCAGGGCTATACCCGAATTGCTCCATAAACCAGCGGCAGAGACTTTGGAATGTCGGGTCTGCTTCGACTTCAGCCTGGGGCGCCTGGGTCCAAGGGCTGAGAAAGATATGCGGCGGCGGGGGCCGGTCCTGGGTATAGTAGGATGCCACAAAGGTTTCCAGGGACGCTGCTTCACTTGCCGCAGAGCGGGTAGGAAAAAGCTCCCGGCCAATCATCTTCCCCCCACGCAGGGAAAAGACCGTAAAGGTACTCAATATCCCTTCGCTGGCCCAGGCAATGTAATCCCGACCTTCAGGATCCAGGTCTACCACGGCAGTACTCTGGTCGGTCAAGTCCTCCAGCGCCTTAATCGTGTCCCGAAACTGAACCGCCCGTTCAAAGCAGAGCGCCGCAGCCGCAGCATGCATCTGGACACTCAGATCCATGATGAGGGATTCGGTGGACTCTTTATCGGAAAGCACCTGCCGAACCCGTTCTACATGGACCTGGTAGGCCGCTTGGCTGATCTTACCGCAGCAGGGACCCTGGCAGCGGTTAATATGATAATACATACAGGGGCTTTCCCGTTTCCGAAAGACCCGGCACTTCCGCAAGGGAAACAGCTTGTCGATACAGGCCAAGAGGGTATCCACTGCATGGACCTGGGGAAAAGGGCCGAAGTACTGGGAGGTATCTTGTATAATATGCCGAGTCTTGAACACCCGGGGAAAGGGCTCTCCCGTGATCCGGATGACCGGATAGGTCTTGCCATCCCTGAGGTTAATGTTGTATTTAGGGGAATGCTGTTTGATGAGTGTGTTTTCCAGGAGCAGCGCTTCGTACTCATTCGCCACGATGATGGTTTCGATGCTTCGGGCATGGCGTAAGAGGGCCCCGGTCTTAGCATCCTGGGAGCCTGAGAAATAGGACTTGAGCCGGTTCCGCAATACCCGGGCTTTACCCACGTAAATGATGCGGTTCTCTGCATCCCGCCACAGGTATACCCCAGGCTCCCTAGGTGCCTCATACGCTCGGGCTTTAAGCGTAGCGTAATACCCTGAATCTTCCTTATGCCCTGCTGAATTCATTGTCCTTTTTACCGATAAACAAAAGAGGGGGTCGCGATTTTTTTCTATCCGCCTTTTTCATAATGCACTATACTCAATATTGAGTATAATATAAAAAGAAGCGAGAGTAATACAAAGCATCAGTTGTAAGTATCGGTGAAACCAGCTATGAAAGGAACTATGAATATAAAGAACGTAAGGATAAAAACCATCGTGCCGGGCCTCTCGATCCCGGTGCTCCTGTATACGTTGGTGCTGATTTCCCCGCACCTTTACGGGGCTGGGGAAAAAACCTTCGTCATCGGTGGCGGGGCGAGTTGGAATACGGTGGAGAACCGTATGGGCATCACGGAAATATCCTCCATACGGCCCTATCCGGTATTGATTCTTTCTTCGGCGTTGCGTCCTGATACCGAGGCTTCCCTTGATATGGACCTGTCTTTTGATGCAGGGGCTCCTGAACTTTTTACCGACCGGATGGGCCATTACCAGGTAAAGACCACGGAAGGACTCTACAGCGCAGACCGGCGCTTTGCCCGGATCGGGATGGGGGCAGCCCTCTTTTCAGGAAACCGGCTTACGAATGCCAATGCAGAAGCACCCTTAATCATTACCCCCCGGCAAGGGGCCTTACTTGCTCCAGGGCAAGTCCTGCAGGATTTTACCATCCAGTTCTGGCTTTTTCCGATGAACCTGGAAAATGGGGAGCAGATCCTGTCATGGACAGCTTCCAAGCAGCAGCACCCAGGAGAGGCTGGTTTACAACGAATCCAGTGTACGGCTTCCAAAAACCGGCTGCAATGGACTTTTTTGGATTTCTTTTACCTTAATGCCCCGAAGGATCGGATAAGCATTTCTCTGGAAGGTTCCAAGTCCCTGATTCCGAAAACCTGGAGCCATCACCTCATTCGCTTTGATGCGGATACGGGACTGCTGGAATACCTGGTCAACGGGTATCCTGAAGCCATTACCTATGCTACTGCCGGAGGCAGAGAAGGGGGGCAGGTCTATTATCCCCGCATAGGCCAAGAGGGGCGCCTTAGCCTGGGGGAGCGTTTCATGGGGATGTTGGATGAACTCAAGCTCTACAGCCGCTTCATCACTAATCCGGTGATCCATAAATACCCCACCCAAGGGGGACGAGTGGAAACCCGGCCCATAGATCTGGGGGAAACCAATACCACGGTCTTCATGGTTGAAGTAGCAGGGGGAAGAACCGCTAACTCCGGGGGCCTGATTCAGAATGAATATACCGAGCAAGGGGAATTTCGGTTTTCCGATGATTCGGCCCTCCAATTTTTTATCCGTGCTGCCGAATCTCCCTATGACTGGACCCAAAGCGTTCCAGAGGAAGGTTCCCCAGGAGCCGACTGGAACCTTTTGATTCCAGGGGTCCCGTTGTCTGGGATCCGAGGGCGGTTTGTCCAGCTCGCTGCGGTGTTTTATCCCAGTGGGGATGGGGAGACCAGTCCTTACCTGGATACGATTCGGATACACTACCAGCCTAATGAGCCGCCGCCGCCGCCTTCAAGGCTCACCGCCATTGCAGGGGACGGGGTAGTGGATCTCTCCTGGAGGCCCAGTAATGATGTGGATTTAGCCGGCTATTTGGTGTACTATGGGACGTCCCAGGGGGATTATTTTGGGGAAGGCTCGCGCTTGGGCCCCTCTCCTATCAATGTGGGAAACCGTACTACTCTACGCATTGAAGGTCTCAAAAATGGTACCCTCTACTATTTTGCCGTAGCCGCCTATGATCACCTTGAAGCGGCTCACATCGGTGCCTTTTCCCGGGAGATTGCAGCGCGGCCTTTAAGGATGTTTGAATGATAGAGACAAGGGAGCAAGGAAGTCTTGGAGCATCGCTCAGGATCGGGGAGGAAGGTAGCGCCCCCCATGCTATAACCTATCACCAGCCCATCCAGGGCATCATGACGATAGCGCAGGGTTTCCTTTGTCAAGGGAAGTTCCAGAAAGCAGTGGAAACCTTTATCACCATCCTGACCCTGGATCCTCACTATGTACCGGCCTATAATGGGCTTGGAATTATCTATGGGGCTTTACAGAAATATGCCCAGGCTCGCATCCTATTCCGTCGGGGTTTAGCGCTGGAGCCCGATAATGCGGTGCTGCACTACAACTATGGGGGGATATTGGCGGCTCAGGGGCGGCTTATTCATGCCTGTGCTGCATACCAGGAGGCCCTCCGTTGCAGACCCAGCTGGTATCAAGCGGCGAACAAGCTGGGTCTGATCCTGTGCAAACAGGGCCGGTATGCTAATGCTTTGGAGGTATTAAGCGCTAACCTCAAGTTTAATCCCCGTAACCCTGAGATTCGGGACACGATAAAGCAGGTTTTGGCAGAGCAGCAAGCCGCGCGGGAGCAGCTAAAAAAGACTGTACCTTCGGTAGTGGAAACCACCTGGGATGGGGATGTTACCCTATCCGACATGGTGGATATGTTGAAGTATCTCGCCCGCTTGGCGGAATATGTGCCTGCAGCAGAGCGAGAACGGTTTATGAACAGTGAGACTCCCGCAACTATCTATCGTATCATGGAATTGGTTTCAAAACCCGGTGGGAGTCCCGGCATACATCTATAGCAAACTTCTGGAGCCCTGGAGGCCTCCCCGGCTGCATAGTGCCGGGGGTGCTTGAGATGCGGGAGGGGGTTGAGTATACTGAAGATTATGAATAGGGCGCTAGAAAACCTGAAGACCAGAGGATTTTTTCAGCAATGTACTGACCCGGAGGGGCTTTCCCGAGTAATGGACGAGGGGCCCCTTACGTTTTATGTGGGTTGTGACCCTACGGGGCCGAGTCTCCACATCGGCCACATGGTGCCTTTTTTTGCCTATCGGCACCTGCGGGAAGCCGGGCATAAGGGGATTGCCCTCATCGGCGGGGGAACCGCGCGGATTGGGGACCCCTCAGGAAAAATCCAGATGCGTCGGCTCCTCAGCTATGAACAGCTTGATACCCATGCAGCTTCCATTATAACCCAACTGGACCATTTTTTGGGCTTTGATGGGGACCAGGCCCGCTGGGCCAATAACAAAGCGTGGCTTGCGGATCTCAACTATATTGATTTTCTCCGGGAAATCGGGAGCCACTTTTCGGTGAATCGTATGCTTAGTTTTGAAGCCTACAAGATGCGGCTGGAGACCGGCCTCTCCTTCATTGAATTTAATTACCAGCTCTTGCAAAGCTATGATTTTTTGGAACTCTACCGCCGCTACGGGTGCCGCTTGCAGATTGGGGGCGATGATCAGTGGGGTAATATCGTAGCCGGTCATGAACTGATCCGTCGCATTGAGGGAATTGATGTCTACGGTATGACCTTCCCCCTGGTAACCACGGCGGATGGTAAGAAGATGGGCAAAACCGAACAAGGGGCGATCTTCCTGGACCGGGACATCACCAGCCCCTATACCTTTTTTCAATATTGGCGGAATGTGCAGGACCCGGATGTCCGCCGCTTCCTCCTAATGTTTACCTTCCTTCCGGTGGAGGAATGTGAGACCCTCACCGGGTCCGGTAAGAACCCCAACGAGGCCAAGGAACGGCTTGCCTGGGAACTTACCGCCTTGATCCATGGAACAGAAGCCGCGGACCAGGCTCTGGCAGGAGCCCGGGCTGCTTTTGGCGGTCCAGGAGGAGATACTACTGCCATACCCCAGGTGCAGATGCCCCGGCAGCAGTTTGAGGCCGGTTACAACGTGGTGGATCTCTTTACCGATGCGGGCTTAGTTTCCAGTAAGAGTGAAGCCCGGCGACTGGTACAACAGGGCGGGGCTTTTGTGGGTACTGAGGATACGCTGCAAGGGCTTAGGGATATAAGCGCCCTGTTATCCCTTGACGACCTTTCAGCAGAAGGAACCCTAGTCTTACGGGCTGGGAAGAAAAAGTATTGCAGGATTGTACTCCGCTAACATAAAGTCCCTGTCAAGAGAAGGGTAGGGACTTGGGAGCACAAAAAATTCGAAGCCCTGGTGAAGTTTGTCCTGCAGCTAGAGTATCCTTGATATAAAAAAAGCGGCAAAAAAGTGCGGGGTAACAGTGGGGTGAGGAATCGGCGATTCGTTCCGATTATCACGTTGGGAAGCGTTTAATATGGCTTTGTTAGGCATCATACTCACCTTTCATCGGTTTTTCGAGGGGGATCCTCGAAAAACAGGCAAGTTTGGTTTAATCATGTAGTAGACAGAATCCATATTATGATGAGTAAAAACAGCAGCTATACAATGATGATTTACCTAAAGTAAAATATTATTATGTATATAATTTAATACTATTTTTATATTTTACTTATTATTTGTAATAATAAGTATATTTTTATATATATGATAATGTAAATTATTGATGTAAATTTGAGATTGCGTGAGAATAGATCTATATAAACTCAATTTGAGCCTCTATTTTACGTTTTTGAACTTTTGTGGAGGGATTAAGCCTGTTCAGGAAGTCGGAGAATCGCGATAAATGTGGGGGCGCTATAAATCGGTGAAAAATTAGGGTCTATCCCGGTGGCTACTATGTACAAGGATACATAGGTGTAGCGGACATACGCCGAGGTACCCGACGGTAAGGCAGCCACATCCGCGTTTATCGAAGCGGCAGTGGCAGTAGTTTTGGTATTTAATTCTGGCGTGTTAAGAAAATACCGATCTTCTGGCAGGGGGTTAAAAAGCCCATTCCCCGTAGAACGTTGGAGCTTATACGAGGTATTATCGATAATTAACACCGGAATAGCTCCAGGAATCTGGATAAAATCCAAGGTAATGGTCTTATTGCGGGAATTGGGGGATAAGAGATCCTCTATATCGGCTCCTTCCACGGTAAGGGCATAGTAGTTTCGATTCCTAAACAGACTACCCACCGAGGTACTGATTGTATTATCGGTATTGGAAGTATAAGGCAAAAATGCACTATAATCACTATCCAGTGTGGAGTTTAAAGTGCTGAGGTCCCCTGAACCTATATACCCGAGGAGGGGAACTACGCTGATATAGATACGGTAATATAGGGTAAAATGAGTAAAATACTCACTTACCTCTCCCATAGACAGCGTAAGGGTAGCCTTAGAATTTAATTCAACTTCAACTTGGCCCGATACCGGATAGAGAAAGGCATAATCCTCAATACCGCATGAGCTAAGTCCTTCCAGGAGGACTAATAAAAAAAGACAACACAAAAGGGAAGGGGAGCGGCGCATCCGCTTTTTATCGGGACTTGAGGAATATGATCCTGCTTTGGGCAAGACTGGTCCATACCGTATCGTTAGGCCATGTATTGAGCAGTTCCTGATAGGCTTCAATAGCGGCCTCTGGGTGATTCTGTACCTCTTCAAGCCGTCCTATGGAAAACTGAGCCCGAGGAGCCCCGGGGAAGGTATCCTTGAGGGATACACTCTGGCGATACAGGTCAATGGCCCCGAGGATATTACCCCCCTCCTCTGCGGCAAATGCGGCGTTACATAAGGAGACCGCAGCGAGATAGGTTTTTACCCCAACGGTGGCTGCCTGGGTCCAGGCGTTTTCCGCATCTTTCCAGGCTTTCTTATCTGCATATATGCTTCCTAACATGGCATAGGTCCGAGCACCGGCATAGCCACTGTGCTTGGAGGCAAAGATGGAAAGCTCCTCCACCAGCGTCTGCACATCCGCTGCCTTGGAAGGCTCATTGAGATCCACCCTGAGAAGGTCATACCGCTGATTAAACGCTTCAAGCTGGCTGAAAGACCGCTTCTGAAACACCTCCCTGATGCTTACTGCAGCAATAAAGCCTATTAAAACCACAAAAATGCCCAAGGCCCCGAAAATAATCGGCTTTCGGTTACGCTGTATAAACCGATTAAGCCCTTCACCCATACTGACCGCTTTACCGGGTTGCGGTAGGGCTTCAGGGTTCGCGGATTTTACCAATTGCATCACTTGTTCCCTTCCTTAAGCTTCTTGCTTACGATTTTCTGTACCCTCTGTTTTGTACGTGCTCCCATGATACTACCTTCTTACGATTAATACAAGCGGTCCTTACCCCGGTATCTCTGCCCTTAGTTTAAACGAATATTTAATTCTTTAATAAGCTTTGATAAATAGGTTCTTTGTATGTCCAAGGCCTTAGCGGTTTCGGTTTGATTCCCATGATGTTCTTCCAGTACTTTTTGAATAAAATAGGCTTTAAACGCGGTAATGGCACTTTTTAAATCCCGGCGCCCCCCTTCTTGGAAGGAAGGGTTGGCGGTCTTTTTAAAGAAGAGGTCCTCCTCTTGTATCCACTTGTTTTTCCCAATCACACAGGCCCGTTCGATGCAATTTTCCAGTTCCCGGATATTACCTGGCCAAGAGTAGGCAAGCATGGCATCCATAGCTTCCTGGGAAAACCCTACAAACTGCTTTTTGGTCTCCATCATACCCTGAGCAAGAAAAAATGCCGCTAACTCAGGGATATCTTCAGGTCGTTGCCGAAGCGGCGGAATATAGAGAGGTAAGACATTCAGCCGGTAATACAGATCGTTTCTAAACTCCCCCTTGGCTACCAAGGCTTCAATATCTTTATTGGTAGCCGCTAAAATACGCACATTGACCGTGATGGATGTTTCGGAACCAACCTTTTCAAAGGTTTTCTCCTGGATAACCCGGAGCAACTTAGCCTGCAAAGGCAACACGAGGTCTCCAATTTCATCCAGGAAGATGGTTCCCCCTTCAGCCAACTCAAAACGGCCCCGCCGGTCTGTAATCGCACCGGTAAAAGCTCCCTTCACGTGGCCAAAGAGTTCACTTTCCAGGATCCCCTCGGGGAGGACCGCGCAATTTACCCGTATAAAGGGTTTAGTACTACGCAGACTGCGCAGGTGTATCTGTTCGGCAAAGAGCTCTTTCCCTACCCCGCTTTCCCCCAGGATGAGTACCGATGAATCGGTTTTGGCAATCCGATCCACTATCTCAAGCTTCTCGGTCATAATCGGACTCTTGGCTATCATGGTATGATACCCTTGGTCCTTTTTAAGCTGATCCTGTAAGTATTGAATCTCGTCTCGAGCTTTTTCGATACTTTTGACATTGACAATAGCCAAGGCTGCTTGATTGGCGAATATTTCAAGCCATTCCAGATCATCCTGAACAAAAAATTGGGCGTTTTTTTTATTGATAAGCTCGATAACCCCGATACACCGATCCTTAACCCGCATCGGCACCGCCATCATCGTTCGGGATGGATAGTCGATCTGCTGGGCAATGCTCTGCAGGTGACGTTTGTCGTTGAGTACATCATTGATGATGACCGATTTATTATGCCGAACAACCCAGCC
The DNA here is from genome assembly GCA_031278815.1 of Treponema sp. GTDB lineage: Bacteria > Spirochaetota > Spirochaetia > Treponematales > Breznakiellaceae > JAIRLU01. The sequence goes on along the minus strand of JAITJS010000085.1, from coordinate 10,195 downwards.
GGCGATCCCTTCTTCGAGTTTTACGGTGAATCTTTTGACTTCCGCACCCTTGGAACCCAAGGCAATATCAAAATACAACTCCCCTGCATCTCGATCGAGCATGAGTAAACTGGAAGACTCACATTCGCACAGCCGGGTTGCAGAATCAAGAATTTGGGTTACCAACGAATGAGCGTCCTGATAATTAGAATTAATAAGCGTATTAATCTCAATCAGGGTGTTAAATTTCTGGACGTCGATCTGAGACAGCATACCCCGACGGTTTTCTAAGAACTACCCTTAGACCGTAAAAAATCTCCCAAGGTAAAGGTGGAACCATCTGATTCCCCGACGGCAATATACCGGGAGAGCTCCTCTCGCTGCACCTTCTTCTGGTAATCCCGGATGGAAAAGGCCACCTTTTGCTTATCGGGCTGTAATTCCAGCACCACCGCCTTGATCTTATCCCCGACATGGTACTTCTTGAGCGCCTCATCAGCGCTTTCTTCCCGGTTTTCAGGGAGGTTGGTTTTATGGATCAGCCCTTCAATACCTCCGGGGACCCGCACAAAAATCCCGAAATCCGTAACCGAAGACACATCCCCTTCCACTAGAGAACCGGACCGATAGGCTTTGGCAAAACTCTGCCACGGGTCTTCAATAAGCTGCTTCATCCCCAATCTAATGCCCCGGTTTTCCCGGTCAACCCCGATCACCATGATCTCCACGTCCTGACCCACCTGCAGTTCACTCCCTGGATGCTTTACTTTTTTAGTCCAGGAAATATCATCCCCCAAGAGGAGCCCGTCAATCCCCTCTTCCAGCTCAATGAAGGCGCCTGCATTGGTGAGCTTCACCACCTTTCTGGTTAAACGGGTTCCTATCGCATATCGATCCTCAAAATTATTCCAAGGATTAGCGGTAACCTGTTTTAAGCCCAGAGAGACCCTTCCGGCCTGGAGATCGTAGCCGAGGATCATACATTCCACCTCATCCCCGATGCTAACCACTTCGTCAGGCCGCTGAATTTTCTTGATCCAAGAAAATTCAGAAATGTGAGCCAACCCTTCGATCCCTTCCTCCAATTCGATAAAGGCACCGAATTCAGTGAGTTTCGTAACCTTTCCCCGAACAATATCATTTACATGATACTTATCTTCAAAGTGAACCCAAGGGTCGTCGGTAAAGTGTTTCAAGGACAGGTTGATACGCTTCTCAATCGGATCCAGCCGGATTACTTTAAGACAGATCTCCTGGCCTTTTCGCACAAAATCCTTGGGTCGGGTTACATGGCCCCAACTCATATCGTTGATATGTAAAAGCCCATCGAAACCGCCAAGATCGATAAACGCCCCAAAAGAGGTAAAACTCTTGACCGTACCGATAACATCAGCCCCGATAGGGGTGTTTTCAAAGAAGTCGTTCCGTTTCTGCTCAATTTCCTCTTCAAGCCATTTGCGGCGGTTTACCACAATATTGACCTTCCCATCGGAATAAAGACGCTCTATATAACACAAAACCGTCATACCCAGCAGTTTTTCCGGTTTATCCACTTTTTGGGCATCTGACTGGCTAATAGGGAGGAATGCATGGACCCCTCCGCCAAGATTGACATCATACCCGCCCTTGACGAGCTTTTCGATGGTTCCTTCTACCGGCGTATGATCCTGAAAGGCCTGCCTGAGATTTTTCCAAAACAGCTTGACATCCGCTTTCTGCTTGGAAACAATCACTTCTCCGTGTTTATTCTCTTTGGTAATGAGAATAACCGATACACTATCCCCTATCTGGGGAACTTCCGCAAACTCTGTAATCGGGATCTTACCTTCCGATTTGTAGCCTACGTCAACAAATACCTGATCTTGGGTAACCTGAATAACGTTTCCCTCAACGATCTGCCCCTCTTCTAATTGTTCAAGGGATTTAAGATACTCTTCCTGTAATTGTGTTTGGATGTTGTCGGCGGAGTTATTCGACTCATCCATCGGACTCGTGTCCGATTCCACTTCCATCTGGGCCATGGGTGATCCTTCTATGGTAATATTCTCTATTACTTTGTCATAAACTTGTTCAATGGTCAAGAGCGATGTATCAAAAACAATGACTCCCGGAGCAATTTTCAGGCTTCCTTCGGCTTTATGTTGGTCCATGTCATCCCGCCGGAGGAGAGCTTCCTTGATGGCTTCGAGACTGAGCTCTGATACCCCCTGTTCATAGCGCCGCTTGGCCCGCTCCTCCACAGAGGCATCTAAATAGAAGCGATGGTCTGCATGGGGGAAGACCACGGTGGTCATGTCCCGTCCCTCCACCACCACATCCAAGGTTCCGGCAATCTTTCGAATGAGGTCGTTTACTACATGGCGGATAGGCACGATCCCCGACAAGGGAACGGTACACCGGTCAATAACATCCGTATGGATGAGGGCCGATACCTCTTCCCCCTCAAGGTAAACCGCTCCGTTTTGGTAGGTAATGGTCGCTTGTTTTGCGTAATGCAGAGCTGCTTCAGGGTCGGTGGGGTCAATATGGTTCCGCAGGCAGCCCAGCGTAATGGTCCGGTAGAGGTTTCCTGAGTTTATGTAGGTATACCCCAACCGTTCTGCTAAAAGCCTGGCAATGGTGCTTTTCCCTGAACCTGCAGGGCCGTCGATAGCAATTACCATAGGCTTCTTCTCCAGCATCCTGGAGCTATTATGATTAAAGTCATCAATAAACCTTATCCATGAGCATAGGATAACCCCTATAGTACGTCAAGTACCCCTGGTTGAGTCAAGGTCTAAGAACGAAGCAGGTATCTATTACCCTCCTGTTGGTCTCTTGGAGAGGAATTCCTTATTTCATAAAGAACTCCAACCCTAAAGGCAGACGTCCTAGTAAACCTATCTGGTATGCTTTTAAAAGAAAGGATATACTTAGCACCTGGAGGTGTATTATGAAACACGCTATCTCATACGTGCTGGTAACCCCGTATACGGTTGCTAAAAGCAGAACTGGGGGCATTATCTCTCGGTTGCTTTCTCAGGTGGATCTGGAACTGGTAGGAGCCCAAATGATAGCTCCCGACGAGGAATTCGTGAGGGAATATGCGGCGATCTTACGGGAACAGAATAATACCGGATCCCTTACCCTATTGGCGGATTATACCGAGCGGAACTTTGCCCCTAGTGGAGATAGGAAGCGCCTTGCCTTGGTCTTGTTATTCAGAGGCGAGCAGCCTTGCGAAAAACTGGCGGCCATCTGTGGTCATCTATATGAAGAACACCGGGAACTTGATTCCATTACCGCAGAAACCATCCGGGATACTTATGCAGACCTGATCGTCGATCCCCAGCACCCTGAGCAGGTTACCTATTTTGAGCCTGCGGTAATGACCCCCCCGGATCAGGTATGGGCTGATAAGGATTTGAAACTCTTTGTCCGGTTTCTTAAAGGCCAAGAGAACATCATCAAAACCAAGTGCTACCCAGACCCGAGGAAAATTGAGCGGACTTTAGTCATCATTAAGCCGGATAATTGGCAATACGCTTCATCAAAACCAGGAACCATCATTGATATGTTCTCTCGGACCGGCTTGCGGATTGTCGGGGTCAAGGTACACCGGTTTTCATTGGCCGAAGCCTTGGAATTCTATGGCCCGGTAGCCGGGGCCTTACAGGAAAAACTCGCCCCTCGGTTTGGAAAAAAGGCCAAAGAACTGCTTGAACAGGAGTTTGGCCTTCAGTTAAGCGATGAAACCGAAAAGGTCTTAACTGAGCATGTGGGTGTGGAATATGCCCAGGATCAATTCGCCCAGATCATCGCCTTTATGTCAGGCATCAGGCCGAATCAATGTCCCCAGGAGGATAGCCACCAGCCAGGGAGTGTGAAATGTATGATCCTGATCTATGAAGGAGAAAAGGCGATTCAGAAGATCCGGGATGTGCTGGGTCCCACGGATCCGCTCAAGGCCCCAGGAGGTACGGTACGCCGGGAATTCGGAAGCAACGTGATGGTGAATACTGCCCATGCTTCAGATTCCCCTGCCAGCGTGGAACGAGAGATGCACATCGTCCGGATCCATGAGAATTCCTTAGTCGCTATTATCAGCGCTTACCTGGGAGAGCGGGTGTAAGCGCTGAGGGAAAAACAGGGGGCAGAGAGGTCATACTGCACTCCCTAGAACACCAAATCCTCAGGAGGGACATTAAAAAAGCCCCTCCACTAGGCTTAGTGCTTAAAATGCCTGGTTCCGGTAAAAACCATGGCCAGCCCAAACGTATCACAAGCTTCTATCGAAGGTTGGTCGTTCTGAGAACCACCGGGTTGGATAATGGTCTTGATCCCCGCCGCGGCTGCGGCCTCAATCACATCGGGGAAGGGAAAGAAAGCATCCGAGGCAAGAACCCGGGGAGCCGCACCATCGTCAGCACCTGCAGCAGCAGTGGTCACAATAACTCGCTGGGCCCGGTTCAGGGCCAGCTCCGCAGCCCAGATCCGGTTGGTCTCCCCTGCACCTATACCTAGGGCCGCCCGGTTTTTTGCCACCAGCACTGCATTGGATTTGACATACTGTACTGCCCTCATGCCGAAGATCATATCCGCAACATCTTCCGGCTCAGGCGCAAGCTTGGTTACCAATTCCCAGCGTTCCAGCAACTTATGATCGGTATCCTGCACCAGAAGGCCCCCATCCACGGAAATATATTCCTTGGTTTGCCGAGGGCTGAAAGCAGCCTGCATGATCCGGAGATTTTTCTTTTGTTTCAAAATTTGTAAGGCTGCTGCATCAAAATCCGGAGCCACGATGATTTCCAGAAACAGTTCAGCCAGTTTCTTCGCGGTTGGGGCATCTACCGGTGCATTACAGCCCACGATACCGCCGAAGATAGACACCGGGTCGCAGTTATACGCCTTGGTATAGGCTTCAAGCAGGCTCGTCCCCAGGGCAATACCGCAGGGCGTATTGTGCTTCACCGCCACACAGCAAACCGGGGGCAGCTTGGGGAAGTCCGGCACGATCCCGACCAGGTCTGCTTCTCCTAAAGGAGGGGTCCCGTCTGCGGGAAGTCCGAAAGCGCAGACCACCTTCCAAGCCAGGTCCAAGTCCCGGATGTTGTTATAACTCAACTCTTTTCCAGAGAGCTGTTGCATAGCCGCAAAAGCGCCGGGATTATCCGCCTGGCAATACAAGGTAGCGGCTTGATGATAATTTTCGCCGTACCGCAGGGCATGGACCCTTTTCAAAGACAGGGGCAAATAGGCAGGCAGGGGTTCCGCAAGGAGATACCGGGCCACCGCGCCGTCATACGCAGAAGTCAAGGCAAAACCCTTACCTGCCAGGGCTTTACGCCGGTCCTGGGGCAGGTCCCCTTGTTTTAGGGCCGCGATGAGCTCTGGGTAGTCGCTCGGATCCGAGAGGACGATCACATCCTGGTAATTCTTCGCCGCTGAACGCAGCATGGCAGGTCCCCCGATATCAATGAACTCCAATGTCTCCTCGTGGCTAAGTCCAGCCTGGACCTTTTCAACGAAGGGATACAGGTTGACGCAAACCAAATCAATCGGAGCAAAGCCCGCCTTTGCCAGGGTCTCCAGGTGAGTTGGATCCTGGCGCTTGGCTAAAAGTGCTCCATGAATGGCCGGGTGCAGGGTCTTGACCCGACCATCAAGACATTCGGGAAAACCAGTTACGGTTTTGATATCAAGCACCGGAATCTGCTGCTCTTGCAGGTACCGGAAGGTGCCGCCAGTAGAAAGAATCTCCCATCCTGATGCAACTAAAAAAGAAGCTAAACCGGTAATACCTTCCTTATTAAACACACTGATAAGCGCCCGTTTTTTCATGGTGTCCTCCTCAATTGAACATAAACGTACTCTTTTTTCATAATAACATGCCTCATACCGAAAATCTTTCCTGACGGATCCGCCTCACCATGAGGGCCGTAGCCTCCACTATGGCGCCCTGTTCCGCCCGGTGCACTCGTTCCCCGAGATCCTGGGGGCTATCCCCAGGTAAAACCGGAACCCGACGCTGAAGCAGGATAGGCCCTGTATCTGTACCAGCATCCACCAGATGAACCGTACAACCCGACTCACCCGCTCCCGCCGCCAATACTGCCCGGTGAACCCGTTCCCCATACATCCCCGGTCCCCCGAATTTGGGTAAAAGACTGGGGTGCAGGTTGATCATCCTCCCCCTATACACCCTCAAGATATCGCCTCTTAAAATGGAAAGAAACCCCGCCAAGATGATGAGATCCGCCCTTACGGTCAGGGCACGGTGCAGGATACAGTCTGAAAGCGCTTGGGGTGATTTCCCCGGTAGGTCCTGGGCGGTATACACCGGAATCCCCGCAACCGTGGCCCGTTCCAGAGCATAAACCCCTGGTCGGTCCGTAAGCACCGCCTCAATACCTCCCCCACCAAGACGGCCCTGGTGTTCCGCTTGGATCAGGGCTTGGAGGGTAGTACCATTCCCAGAAACCAGTACCAAAATCCGTACCACTTCATCCCTAACGGGCTTAGGCAAAACAGAGTGCTTCATCTTGACCCGATGAGGCGAGGACCCGGCCTATTTCCCACCCTGGATACCCTTGGCTATCCAGGTATTCGATTGCCCGGAGGCTATCTTCAGGAGCCACAGCCAAGACAAAGCCAATACCCATATTAAAGGTAGTAAAGAGGATCCGCTTGAGGTTCCGGTTGGTTTTGAGCAAACCAGCTCCTGCTTCTTCTGCTTCAACCCCCTTAAGGCTTCCCCCAGCAACACCGTAGGCAATCCGGGTGAAAATCCGGGGGATGGGCCAGGTTCCTTCTTGAATCAGCGCCTTCAGCGAGGGACCCGAAAAGATTCGGGGGATATTTTCGTAAAATCCGCCGCCGGTAATATGAGCCATACCGCGAATTTCAAGCTGTTCCATGAGACCTAGGATCGGTTTGACATAGAGCCGGGTCGGCTCCAGGAGGGCGAGGCCAATGGGCATGCCGCCGAAATCTTCCTCCCCATCGGGCAGGACCTTACGGATCAAGCTGAAACCATTGGAGTGCACCCCTGAAGAAGCAACACCGATAAGGCTATCTCCCTCTTGAATCTTGCTGCCCGTTACCAGGCGCTTGCGGTCTACGATTCCCAAGGCAAACCCGGCAATATCGTACTTTCCCTCCGGGTAGAAACCAGGCATCTCCGCAGTTTCACCTCCCAAGAGGACCGCCCCGGTTTCCCGGCATCCCACTACCACTCCCTGTACGATTTTCGCAGCTACCTGGGCGTCGAGTCTTCCGCAGGCCAGGTAGTCCAGAAAAAAAAGGGGCCGTGCCCCATGGCAGAGTATATCGTTGACACACATCGCCACACAGTCGATCCCGAGGGTATCGTATTGCTGCATTTTAAAGGCCAGTTCCAGTTTCGTTCCAACCCCGTCGGTCCCGGAAACCAAGACCGGTTCCTCCAGGGCTTGATCCCCGGAAACCCAGTCCTTGAGGGAAAACAGGCCGGCAAAACTGCCTATCCCCCCGATCACCGCAGGGTGCAAGGTGGGGGCGGCTAATTCCTGGTACTGGGCTACTGCCCGATAAGCTTCCTCAAGATGTACCCCTGCTTGGTCATAATCCATAGGCGTATCCTAGTATGGTGAACGTCCGTATCTTCGGTATGAATATCCTATTGAACCGATAGATTTTACGAGCCTTATCTGTTATCATATACGTTTATTATAGGGACTTTTATGATCCTTGCCTATAGTGTGGGGATCAGCACGCCAGGTCAGGTTTGGCAAGGCAACCCGGTCAATAAGAGAAAAGGTATAAGAATGGAGGAATAGTATGGCAGAGTTTGATTATGGGACCCTCAAAAAAGGAGGGTTCATGCGACAAGTCCAAAAGGACCGGTTCTCACTCCGTCTGCGGGTGATTGGGGGGCACCTCACGGCGGATAAGCTGGCGAAAATCAGTGCAATCGCTCGCCAGTACGGTCACGGCTATGTTCACCTTACCTCTCGGCAGGGAGTGGAGATTCCCTTTGTCGCCTTGGGGGATATAGAGGCCATAAAACGAGAACTGGCCACGGTGGGGCTACAACCCGGAGCCTGCGGTCCCCGGGTACGAACCATTACCGCCTGTCAAGGAGCCCATATCTGCCCAAGCGGGCTTATTGAAACTGCGGAACTTGCCCAGGAACTGGATGCCCGGTATTTCGGACGGGAACTGCCCCACAAGTTCAAGATCGGTATCACCGGCTGTAGAAACAATTGCCTTAAAGCCGAAGAAAATGACTTGGGGATCAAGGGAGGCCTTTTCCCTGAATGGCAGGGTACACCCTGTACCTATTGCGGACTCTGCGAGGCGGTCTGCCCTGCTAAGGTAATTACCGTGAATCAAGCCACCCTTTCGTTTAATGCCGCTGGATGTGTGTATTGCGGGAAATGTGTCAAATCCTGTCCTTCCGATACGTGGCAGGGAAGCAATGGCTACCTCTTGTCCTTTGGCGGCATGTTCGGCAATACCATTAAACCGGGGATGTACTTGCTCCCCATCTTATTTGAAAAGGACCAGGTGTTTAAGGCAGCGGATACGGTGCTTAGTTTTTTTGCGGCTTATGCCCAAAGCGGGGAACGACTGGGGAAAACCCTCAGTCGGGTCGGTCCTGAGATATTACAAACAAAACTCAAGGAGGCCCTCGCATGCTGATGGAAGATCCCCCCATAGACGCCACGGTGGACATCACCACGGTGGTATGTCCCGTTACCTTTGTCAAAACCAAGGTAGCCCTGGAGGAACTGGAAGACGGACAGGTATTGGAAGTACGGCTTAACCAGGGAGAGCCGATCCAAAATGTTCCTCAAAGTCTCAAAGATGAGGGACACAAAATCCTCAAGGTAAGCCAAAACGAAGACGGTACCTATCGACTCCTGGTCATCAAAGGCGGACTCGTATAACGCTAGTTTGACCATCATGGAAGGTCAAAAGGAACTATACCGCAAAACTACGGTCTTTACCATACCTTTTGGACCGCGTCCAGCTGGTCTCTATCAATGGAGACGTTCTTTATCGTGCGGATGTTTTTCGTCAGGCTCTCGCGCTGCTCTTTGCGGTCTTCCTGGTCAAGTTTGCCCGCATGGGTGGTCGCCCCGGCATTGAAGGTCGTGGCGAAGGCCAGGAATTCCGATTCGGAAGCGGGAATGAAATCATTGCACATACATACGCCTTTTTTAGGTTATGGCCTAAAGAGGCGTCGGGAGCGTGTTACGTTACCCTATTGCCCGTGCGGTTAGCCCAAATACTGCCATTACGTTCCAATTTCCAAGACTTCCTATGCGGCCTTTTCTTCGGTAAATAACAAATTCCCGCCCCAAAGCGCTAAACTTAAGCCACAATTTAGACTCATTACCGGTTTCATCAGGACGGTTCTCTCCCTTCGGGTACTGCCCCATTGGGGAGAAAAAAACTCCATACTAAACCTCAACGGATTACTCTCGCTTACCCCGGTGAGAGGACCGTAGGGAAGGGGAAAATGAGGAGAAAATCGGTCTTCCCTTCATTTTTCCCTTTCGCAAAGCGTTTCATCCGTTGGGCGTAGCGGTTCATGGATGAGCGCGACCGTAAGGGTTCTCCTGCTTCATCGGTTATGGCCTCCACGATTTCCGCCGGGGTTACGGCGGGATGGTGCAGCCTCTCCATGCGTTTAGTCTGGACGTACCCACGGTTCTCCAGCCCGTTGATCGGTTCGTTCACCTCGGAGATGGAACCACGCCGCCCATTGGCTCTGAGCAGGCACTGGAACATTTTGGGAGAGCGTTCCCTGCCCGCCGCCGGTTCGATGTCTTGCAACAGGATGATACGCTGCAGTGGGGGAAATATAGTTTCCATCAGTTACCTCCACCAGGGGTGTTACGAATGAACCATGCTTCTATCTTCCCCAGCGTCCCCCACAGGGCTGTTCATTTCCCCTCTATAACCCCCAGGCGCTGCTGTAGCTTATCCGTGATTGCATGTTTGTAGTTATAATTTTTTGTAGATTTCAAGCCGCTTCAATTAAAGGGTGATGGGCCCCAGCGGGTTTTCTGTGCTGCAATTTGCTGTAACCAAGGTAGAACAAAAGGAAAAACAAACGCGATACTGCTTGCTAACCACATAATCTATTTTAAGTATACTGAAGGAGTCTAGTCATGGCAGGGATGTATCCTGAGAATCAAAGTATTGAGCTATTCGGCGAGCGAGTACAGTGACCGGGCGTTGATGC
>JAITJS010000061.1 GCA_031278815.1 Treponema sp. | reverse complement strand
CGTTCACGGCGGGGATGCTTTATCTATCCCTCCTCGCTGCTGATTCTCTCCCCGTCTTTTCAAAATCCTCGGTTTGCCTGCCCGGATTCTACCAAGACCACTAACTCCTCTGTCAATCTCAATTGTCTGTCTCTCCAGTACCTCATCCCAGCCAATAAAGTTTACTGAATCCTGCTCAGTACACTGGACTACCGGTGTTTCTCCTTTCTTTACCCAAGCCACCCCGCGACGATAACAAGTCCGCCGAATAAAATTGAGGGGGTCTTACCTTGTTGCTTGGATAAGCCCTGTTACAAAATCGGATTGCGGCGGTTTGGGACGTAGTCGGGGTTTAGAATACCCTATCTTACGTGAAAATACAGCAAACAGCGAAGGCCCCATCCTAGGAGATGCTTGCCTGTCCATAATACGCCCCGCTTCCATGTTTTCGCTCCCAATGTTTACGGATGATATGTTCCGGGAGGGGTTCTGCCGAGGGGTTAAGGGTCAAGGTGAGTAAGGCCATCCTGCAGATCTCCTCCAGCACCGCAGCGTGATAGACCGATTGGGCAGCATCCTTGCCCCAGGTAAAAGGTCCATGCCCTGCCACTAGGACCATGGCGATATGGGCTGGATCCAGGTTGTTTTTACGGAAGGTCTCTACAATGAGTTTGCCCGTTTCCAGTTCATAGTCATGGTTTACCGCTTCCTCCTGCAGCACTTCGGTACAGGGAATCGGTTGCGCCCCATGATCCGCATGGGTGGTTCCAAAAACCGGTACCGGTTTCCGGGCTTGCGCCCAGGTAACCGCATAGGTCGAGTGGGTATGGGTGATACCTCGTATACATGAGAATTCCCGGTACAGAACCCGATGCGTATTGGTATCCGATGATGGCCGATAGGTGCTGTCCACGATGGTGCCCTCCAAGTCAACCAGCACCATGGTTTCAGGGCGTAATAATGCATACTCAAGCCCTGAGGGCTTAATCGCAAAAATGCCCAGATCCGGATCAAAGGCAGACACATTACCCCAGGTATAGATAGCCAAATTCCGCCGGGGAATTTCCTGGTTTGCCTCAAATGCTTCTTCTCGTAAGGTTTTATATCTATCCATGGTAAATCCTTATCAGTACCGCGCCGACCAATAGGCTTCGTTCCAGCGCAGTTCCTCTTGCAGCCTCAGCGGTTTCGTTTCCCTATTGATAAGAACCAATTCAATACCCATCATCTCTGCCCAATCCCGAAAATAGTCCACCGTAAGGGCATTGGTGTAAACCGAATGGTGGGCTCCTCCAGCTAGAATCCACGATTCTGCAGCATCCTGTATGGTGGGATAGGGTTTCCAGAGTGCCCGGGCTATGGGAAGTTTGGGCATGGACTTTTCAATAGCTATGGTTTCTATTTCATTAAGGATCATTCTGAACCGATTTCCCAGATCCACCAGGGTGGACAATACCGCTTGCCCCGGTGCAGCATCAAATACCAGCCGGGCAGGATCGGCCTTGCCTCCGATTCCCAGGGGGTGTACTTCAATTCGGGGTTTCCCCACGGCTATGGAGGGACATAGCTCCAGCATGTGGGCCCCCAGAGCCGCTTCCCGGCCCGGCTCAAAATGGTAGGTATAATCTTCCATAAATGACACACCCCCAGGAAGTCCAGCAGCCATAACCTTGGCGGCCCGGACCAACATTGCCTGTTTCCAATCTCCTTCAGCGCCAAAACCATAGCCCTGCTCCATAAGCCGCTGACAGGCTAATCCGGGAAGTTGGGGAAGGCCGTGGAGATCTTGGAACGTGGTGGTGAAGGCTCCGGCGTGTTCCGCTTCCAGCATGGCACTCAGGGCAATCTCTATTTTTGCCTGTTCCAGCATGGCGGTCCGGTTTTTCCCGGGGTTCTGCAGATCCGATGCCAGCTCATAGGCGGCTTCATAAGCTTTGATAAGGTTTTCCCCATCCCGGTCACTTACCCCTTTGAAACGTTCCGCTAGATCCCCGATCCCCCAGGTGTTGACCTGCCAGCCGAATGTGATCTGGGCCTCCACCTTGTCCCCTTCGGTTACCGCCACTTCCCGCATATTGTCCCCCAGGCGTAGGACCACGGAACGCTCCCCGTCCAGTCGGGCAGCCGCGGCCCGCATCCACACCGCGATACGGCGGCACACTTCCTGGTCCTGCCAAAAACCGGCGACCACTTTCCGGGGCAGGCGCATCCTGGCGTATATATAGCCGTGTTCCCGGTCCCCGTGGGCAGATTGGTTCAGGTTCATAAAGTCCATATCTATAGAAGCCCAGGGTATGTCCCGGTTAAACTGAGTATGCAGGTGGAGCAGGGGTTTTTTATTGATCCCTAAGCCGCCTATCCACATCTTGGAAGGGGAAAAAGTATGCATCCACGTGATGATCCCTGCACAGGACACAGTGGCATTGGCTTCTTCAAACATATTCCGTATACCTACGGAGGATTTTGCCACGGACTTGAGGATCACCCTGCCGGGAATAGCCGGGTCCCGGTCAAAGGCATCCACCATGATCCGGGCGTGCTCTGCCACCTGTTGCAAGGTTTCTTCACCGTACAGATCCTGGCTGCCGGCAATGAACCAAAATTCACATTGTTTAAGGTCAAACATGATTAATACCTCACGATCTCAATACATTGAGCTCAAAGTCTCTCATTATTTTAGGTGCTCCACAGCGGCCCGTTCTATCGGGATTCCCGCCTTGTACCGTTCCATAAAATCCACGAATCCCTGCCGGTCTTGGGCATCCGGTTCCACTGATACTCCCCGAACATGGATAAATACCCTGTTCGTAAGAAAATCCTCCAAGGTTTCGGCTGCCTCCTTTTGTACCAAATAGGCTACCAGGAGCGCCATGCCCCAGGGGCCACCCTCTCCGGCACTTTCCATAACCATCACCGGTACGTTCAAAGCCGATGCCATAAGACGCTGGCCCACCTCCCTGGTCTTGAAGAGGCCGCCATGCCCCAAAAGCCGGTCTAACCCTATCCCTTCCTTGTCAGTTAAAATATCCATGCCGATTTTCAAGGTTGCCATGGTTGAGTACAGGATGATCCGCATGAAATTAGCCAGGGTTAGGCTGCTGCCCGGCATCCTGACCAAGAGGGGTCGGCCCTGCTCTAAGGCGGTAATAGGCTCGCCGCCGTAATAGTTATACGCAAGAAGGCCGCCACCATCTTCTTCCCCCTCCAGGGCTTTACGGTACAGGGCATCGTAGAGCGCGGGTTTTTCCACCGGTGTACCGAAGACTTGAAGCACTTCGTTAAACAGCCGAAACCACGCGTCCAGATCACTGGTACAATTGTTGCAGTGAACCATGGCCACGGGCTTCCCCGAAGGGGTGGTAACCATGTCGATCTCAGGGTAGACCCCGGACAGGGCCTTTTCCAAAACCACCATAGCAAAGATAGACGTCCCTGCAGAAACATTACCGGTCCGTTCTGCCACGCTGTTGGTGGCGATCATCCCTGTTCCCGCATCCCCTTCAGGGGGGCACAGGGGGATCCCTGCCTGTACGTTTCCCGTTGGATCAAGGAGCAACGCCCCTGCTGCGCTCAAGAAGCCGGCCTTTTCCCCAGCCCTCAAAATGTGAGGCAGCATATCCCGGAGCTTCAAGCCTATCCCCGCCTCAAGCGCTAGGCCATCAAACTGGTCCATCATTCTTAAATGGAAGGTTTTTGTCCCTGAGTCAATGGGAAACATCCCGGAGGCATCCCCTATACCAAGAACCTTTTCCCCTGAGAGCTTCCAGTGTACGTACCCTGCCAGGGTGGTTAGAAAGGCAATGTCCTTGACATGGTCTTCCCTGTTCAAAATCGCCTGATACAGATGAGCAATGCTCCAGCGCTGGGGAATATTAAAGTGAAATGTTTCACTTAAAATTCCAGCGGCTTTTTCCGTGGTGGTATTCCGCCAGGTCCGGAAAGGCGCCAGCAAGGTACCCTCTTTATCAAAGGCAAGATAGCCGTGCATCATGGCGGAAATACCCAGAGCCCCTAAGCGGGTAAGGGAGACACCGTAACGGCTGCTCATCTCACCGGATAAGCGCTGAAAACTGGCCTGTATGCCTTTCCACAGATCATCCAAATGATAGGTCCATATCCCATCTTCCAGCCTGTTTTCCCAGTCAAAGGTGCCCGAAGCAAGGGGCGAGAAATCTTCTGCAATGAGTACGGCCTTGATCCGGGTGGAACCGAGTTCAATACCGAGAAAGGTTTTACCCTTACTAAGGCTTTCTTGTACCGATGGCTCCCTGCGTACGCTTGTCATTTTGTGTTCCTCCTTTTAGAATACAAGTCAAAAGCCACTGCCGCCAGCAATACAAACCCTTTAATTGCCTGCTGCCAGTCGGTGCTGACCCCCAGGATGGACATACCGTTGTTCAAAATGCCAATAAAGAGGCCCCCCACCACTGCCCCGATGATGGTCCCGATGCCGCCGGATACGGCTGAACCGCCCACATAACAAGCGGCGATGGCATCCATTTCAAAGTTCTGACCGGCCTTTGGTGTAGCTGCGTTAAGCCGGGCGGCAAAAACCAGGGCGGCTATGGAGGCAAGGACCGCCATATTGGTGTATATCCAGAACATCACCCATTCGGTCTTAACCCCTGACAGTTTTGCTGCCTTGGCGTTACCTCCCAAGGCATAGATATGCCGACCTTGAACCGTTCTTGAGGCCACAAACTGATACCCCACAATAAGAATCCCTAAGACAATCAAAATATTCGGCAATCCCCGGTAGAGGGCAAATACAACCGTAAAGGCCATGAGCACTGCCGCAATGGCCGTGAGCTTGGCTATCCAAATGCCCTTCGGCAGCAAAGCAAAGGTATACTCCTGCTGCTTTTTGCGTTTGTTCATCTCGTTTACGATGATAAATGCGACAATCACGAGGCCTATGACCATGGTAAAGAGATGGAAGCTTGTTTTGCCTATGGCAAGACCTCCCAGGGGATCCGGGATATAGCCGGAAGCTATCACCTGGAATTCCTTTGGGAAAGGCGCCTTGGTCTGGCCCTGCATAATAACCTGCCCTAGGCCCCGGAACATCAACATTCCCGCTAGGGTTGCGATAAAGGGGGGAACCTGCACAAAGGCAATCCAGAACCCCTGCCACATGCCGATTGCCCCGCCGATGAGGAGCGCCACGAACATGGCTAAAAAGGGGTTCAGGTGCATATCCACAATCATAACCCCGCATATTGCCCCTACGAAGCAGACAATGGATCCCACCGAAAGGTCCACATTACCTGTAAGGGTACAGAGCAGCATCCCTACTGCAAGGATGAGGACGTAACTGTTCTGCAACACCAGGTTCGTGAGGTTCACAGGACGGAAGAAAATGCCGTTGGTCAGGATGCCGAAAAAAATCATTGCCACTACCAAGGCGATGACCATGCCGTATTGCCGTGAATTTTTCTTTAACAGCGCAAATAAGCTATTCATTGTATTTCTTCCTTAATTTAGTTAGATAGAATATGCCCCATGATCGCTTCCTGGGTCGCGGTTTTGCCTTCCAGTTCAGCGGTAATCCGACCCCCGCTCATCACGTAAATCCGGTCGCTCATGCCAATAATCTCCGGCATCTCGCTGGATATAAGCACGCAGGCTATACCCTGGGATGCCAAAGTATTGATGATGGTGTAGATTTCATGTTTAGCCCCCACATCAATGCCCCGGGTCGGCTCATCCAGAATGAGGATCCGAGGCTCCGAGAAGAGCCACTTCGCCAACACTACCTTTTGCTGGTTGCCCCCGGAAAGATTCCCGGCAAGCTGCAAAATTGAGGGGGTTTTGGTATTGAGTTTTTTACGGTACTGCTCTGCCGCCAGGATCTCTTCGTGTTCGTTAATAATGCTGCCCCGGGCGATTTTTTTCAGTTTAGCCAGGGTGGTATTTTCCTTGATGGTCTCAATCAGCACCAGGCCGAATTCCTTCCGGTCTTCGGTTACATAGGCCAGGCCCTGCTCAATCGCCTTGGGAATCGAATTGAGGTTCACTTCTTTGCCATTGATAAACGTTCGACCGCTGATACGCTCCCCGTAATACTTACCGAAAACGCTGGTTGCCCATTCGGTACGTCCGGCCCCCACGAGGCCGGCCAGACCCACCACTTCTCCTGCCCGCACGGTTATATTTACATTGTCCAGCTTCTTCCGCTCAGGATTGTCCGGGTTATACACCGTCCAGTTCCGTACCTCAAACACCACATCCCCGATGGGGTTGTTCCGTTTGGGGAAGCGGTCGGTGATTTCCCTGCCCACCATGCCCTTGATAATCCGGTCTTCGCTGATAGAGGCCTTGCCATCTGAGTCCCGTTCCACCTGCAGGGTCTCAATGGTTTTTCCATCCCGCAAAATGGTAATACGGTCCGCCACTGCCGCGACTTCGTTGAGTTTATGGGAAATCAGCACCGATGAAATGTTGTGCTGATCCCGAAGCTCCCGCAGAATCTGGAGTAAATGTTCGCTGTCGTTCTCGTTGAGCGCTGAGGTAGGCTCATCCAGAATCAGGATCTTGGCGTCCTTTGCCAGGGCCTTGGCGATTTCTACCAGTTGCTGCTTGCCCACTCCCAACTTGTTCACCGGCATATTGGGATTTTCATGCAGCCCCAATTTCCGCATATAGATAAGCGCATCGTCCCGGGTTTTATCCCAATTAATGATGTTATACCTTGCCCGCTCGTCCCCTAGGAAAATATTTTCCGCTATGGAAAGATAGGGACTCAAGGCCAGTTCCTGATGGATAATCACGATACCGGTCTTTTCGCTTTGTTTGATGTCGGCAAAGGCACAAGGAACCCCTTCAAATACAATATCCCCCTCATAGGTACCCTGGGGATATACCCCGGAGAGGACTTTCATCAAGGTGGATTTTCCCGCTCCGTTTTCTCCCACCAGGGCGTGTATTTCCCGCGGTTTTACCTGGAGATTAACCTTATCCAAAGCCACCACGCCGGGAAAGGTCTTGGTGATATTTTTCATTTCAAGCAACACCGCTTGATGAGACATACAAAGGCTCCTTAATGAATAGAAGCTCTTTCAATGTGCAATTTAAAAGAGCTTCTATAAAATAAAGAAAGAAAAGCACCATAACTGAGCCGATTCCCCAATCCTGCGGAACCACAGGATTGGGGAATCATCGTAGGACCCGCAGGTCCTTTTACAGGCCAAGCTCCACGGCAGTGTGATACCCGGTATCAATCACCGCTGCCTTGAGATTATCTTTGGTAACAATAACCGAGTCAAGCAGCAGAGACGGAACTATCTTGACCCCGTTGTTGTAACTCTTCGTGTCCAGGCCGGTAGGGGTCTTACCCTGCATGAGGGTATCCACCAGGGTAACTGTAGCCGCACCTAAGGAGCGGGTGTCTTTCAGCACGGTGGCGTATTGCTCACCCGCAAGAATGGACTTACAGGAAGCGACAATACAATCCTGACCCCCCACTACCGGAAGGGGCTTGCCGGGGGTACTACCGTACCCAACGGCTTTACAAGCTTCCAGACAAGACAGGCTGATCGGGTCGTAGGGGGACAGAATACCGTTCAGTACCACATCCCCTGAATAGTACGCGGAAAGCAGATTCTCCATGCGTTTTTGGGCTTCCGCAGCATCCCACCGCAAGGTACCGATGACGGCCCGATCTATCTGGCCGGAAGGCACTTTAAGCACTCCCTTGTCGAAGTAGGGTTTGAGCTTGTCCATTGCGCCCTGATAGAAGCCGACGGAATTGTTGTCGTCTGGAGAACCGGCAAACAACTCGACAATAACCGGCGCTGCCACAGTGGCTTGATCCAGTTTGAGACCGGTAATCAGAATATCCCCCATCTGTCCACCAACCTTGTAGTTGTCGAAAGACACGTAGTAGTCCACATGAGGGGACTGCATGAGAAGCCGGTCATAGGAGATGACGGGAATCTTGGCTGCGGCCGCATTGGCGAGCTGGTTGGAGAGAGCCGAACCATCAATGGACGCGATGACCAGAACTTTGACGCCCTTGGTGATCATGTCGTCAATCTGACGGGATTGGGTAGGGATGTCGTCATCCGAATACTGCAGGTCTACGGTATACCCCAATTTCTCCAGGCCTTCCTTGACCGCATTCCCGTCTTTGATCCACCGCTCTTCCGACCGGGTGGGCATCACCACGCCGATTAAGCCTTTTCCGCTTCCACTTTGGCTCTGGCTGCCACCGCCTGCGAAAATCGTTCCCGCCGCGACAAGCAGGACCAAAGCCGTCATAAAAACCCGTTGCATACACTTCATTTTTTTCCTCCACTTACCATAATGCGTGAACGGTTACGTTGCGTGTTCGTTCACGTCATAATTACAAAAATAGTGTATAACGGGAATTCAGGGTTGTCAACAAAAAAATGGTGATTACCTACAGGACAGGACTCATGCCACCGAGAAAAAGCACAACAAGCAGCGCAGGGCCCCTCACATGATATAGGTGAGGACTTCGTCTCCGTGGGCGCTTTCTAGTTCCTTTTTGACAGGATTGACGATCATATCCAGAGCTTCTAGGGGGATAACCCCCAGGAGCGCTTCAGGCAGGTCCGGTACCACTAAAGGCTGGCAAACCGCCGTGCAAGGCCCCGGACCGTAAGCCCTAGTTGCTGCATGAACCCCTCCCTCACGCTTAGGGGCCTATCCTATTTACCTGCACAATTCGGTTCTGGCTGATGTCGCACACGTTCCACCGGTACCCGTTCCCGGCATCCGGAACCGTAAAGGTCTCAAGGAGCCGGTTCTGGCTATACACCCGGATGGTGGCCCCGGAACGGGACAAGGCCGGGGAAGCGCTGTTATTGCGGTTGGTATAGTCGATCACGTAGAGGTGATACACCCCGCCCGCTTCGGCCCGGGCCACGGTGATGGTTTCAGGGCCATAGCCGCTAGTATCATCCCGATCCAGTTTCCCGCTCCCATCCGCTGCGGTCCGCATGTTCCGGTATGAAATATGGTAGCCCCCTTCTTTCTCAAAGTGGAGGTCCAAGTCTGCGGGCCGCTCCCCCCAATCCAGGACAAAGCGGAAATCCCCCTGCAATTCCGGGGAAATGGAATACCAGTTGAAAATCACCGTGGAGAGCTGAATCTTGAAGGGGATAGCGGTGGGGATAAACCCCTTCTTGGTAAAGACCAGGGTATAATTGCCGTCTGCCTGTTCCGGGAAGGAGATGATCCCCCGGCTATCCGTAACAAAGCTGCCTACACCTGGGATTTCCACTTGCCCACCGGCTATGGGCTTCCCGTCAAGAGCATTGCCGAAGCGCATGGGAATGCGCTTATCCAGCTTCATTAAGGCCATATCCGACAGGACCATAGCTTTCTCCACATCCGGCATTCCAAAGGAAAAATCCGGAAATCCGGTACTCTGGCCATAAACCGCCGCCGGGATCCACAGAAGCAATAGGATGTGTATGCGGTGCTTCATAGTTCTCTCCTTTTTGTAGCGTGGCATTGAGGGCTTTCATAAAGATCAACCCTTGAACTTGCCTTAGTGTACCGGCTTTTACGTATTCAGTCTATTGATTTTTCTCGGTTCTGGAGGACTCAAGACACCCTGGGCTTACTGCTGCAATATCCGGCATACTCAGTACTGGAGGGATCATGAAAATCATATTGTTCAAAAGATGCTTAATCGGCATAATCAGCCTCGTCGTAACGGGCTGTGCTCCTGGATCGACGACCGGTTCATCAGAACCATCGGTTCTAGGTTTATATCGGGTGGATAGGGAAGCCCTCACGAGGAGTTCCGAGGGGGATATCTCCCGTATGCTTCTTGTAACGGTGGTCCGTTCCATAGACGGGGATACGGTAAGAGTACAGATTTCGAATCCTCCACCGGACCTCAAACCAGAGGAAACCATCCGTATGATCGGAGTGGATACTCCAGAAACGGTCCATCCCGATAAGCCGGTTCAGGACTTTGGCCCAGAGGCCAGTGCCTTTACTAAAGCACAACTCCTGGATAAGCAGGTATACCTCGCTTTTGACTGGGACCTCCGGGATCGGTATGACCGGCTGCTGGGATATATCTATACCGAGGATGGGGCCTGTTTCAATGCCCGCTTAATCCAGGAGGGCTATGCCTATGCCTACCTGTACTTCCCTTTCCAATTTATGGAGGAATTCACCGACCTGGAACAGACCGCCCAGGAACAACAGCGGGGCTTGTGGGGCTTGTCTCAAAGCGGCCTTAATCTGGGTAAAAAGTACCTGTATAAAGACTTCAGCCTAGGAAAAAAATACCCAGAAGAAACTAAGGCTAGGGTTATCTGAAGCGAGAATTAGAGGCAGATGCGGGTAAAAGTCCTATCTCTGCAGTAAAAAATCAATACATAAGAGAAGGCCTCCAAAATGGTATGGATTTTGCATAAACTATACTGATGAAACACACCAATGGACTGCTGCTTGGGCTTATGCTGATGAACCTCCTGTTCCACCAGGGCTGTGCCCCGGCTCAGGGGAACGGGAGTACCCAGGGTAGGGCCGCAGCCTACGAGTTTACTACCCTCGCCCGAGGGACTTTGGAAAAGACCGTCTCCTCCAGTGGTTCCCTGAAACCGGTGGCCACCGTGGAGGTGGTACCCCGGATGAGCGGCAAGGTTGAACGGGTCTATGTGGACTATAATGAGGTCATCCGTAAAGGTCAGGTCTTGGCAGAACTCAACACGGATATGCTCAAGCTCCAGCGGGAACAGCAGCGCGCCTCGGTGATTAAAGCCCGGGCCAACTACGATCTCCAAGTCCTCACCTACGAGAATCTCCAAAAATTGGCGGAAAAAGACCTCATCGGTGCATACGAGCTTAAAACCGCTAAGACGACCCTGGATATTCATGCCGCAGAACTAGCCGCAGCAGAAGCCAGCCTCCTCGTGATTGAGACCGAGATAAGCCAATACGCCTTCATCACGGCTCCCATCGACGGCATTGTACTGGAGCGAAACATCAACGCAGGGGAGACCGTGGCAGAGAGCTCCAGCAGTAATGCGGCGAAGATCTTCACCTTGGCGGAAAACCTTGAGGAAATGCGCATCGAAACCGGGGTGGGAGAGTTGGAGATCGCTTCCATTTATCCAGGTCAGGAGGTGCGCTTTACCTTGGAAGCCTTACCGGGAAGAACCTTTTCCGGTACCGTGGCCAGTAAGCGCCTCATGCCTACGATAACGGACAATGTGGTGGCCTATACGGTGATCATCCAGGTGGATAACCATGACGGGTCCCTGCTGCCGGGTATGACCTGTGCCGTGGAATTCATCGAGGAACGGCGGGATAACATACTCCTCGTGCCTAATGCGGCTCTTCGCTTCCAGCCCCGTGGCCTGAGATCTGAAGTTATTGCTGAGCGCATCTTCACTGCCGGGCTTCAGGCTATGAGCGAAGCAGAACAGAACGCCGCGCGAGCCGCCCGCCTGGAAGCACAAAACCCTACTCCTACCCCGGGATCTGCTCAAGGTCGTAGCAGTGGCGGGCTTTCGGGCCTGGGAATGCTCGGTTCAGGCCCAGGGCCCGGAGCCAGACAGGGCAGGGCCCCTAACCAGCAGCAGCCTTCCGCTGCTCCTCCAAGGCAGGCCCTTACGGAAGCAGCTGCTTCTCCTCCACGGGCCTTGTGGTTCATTAGTGACCAGGGCAAGGTGGATCTGGTGCTGGTACGGACCGGCATGAGCGATGGTTTTTTTACCGAGGTCCACGGGGTCCGGGGATTTACCGATGAGAAACTTGAAGGTATGCAGATCATCCTCCGGGAACGGGTCGGTTAATCCATGAAGGTCATTGAACTGCGGGGCATCCAACGGTCCTACACTATGATGAGCAAAGGCGCTGCTCCCATCGTGGTCCCGGCCTTGAGCGGGATCGATATTTCCGTGGGGGCCGGGGACTTCCTCTCGATCATGGGGCCCTCAGGGTCCGGGAAATCCACCTTGATGCACATCCTCGGCTGCTTGGATAAGCCTAGTAGCGGTACCTACCTACTTGAAGGCATTGAAACCTCATGCTCTAGCCCTGATACCTTTGCCCGTATCAGGAATCGAAAGATAGGTTTCGTGTTCCAAGCCTTCAACTTGCTTTCCCGGACCACAGCCTTGGAAAATGTGGAGCTTCCCCTGTGGTATAACCGGAGCATCCCTCGGCGGAACTGGAAGGAACGGGCCGTATCGTGTCTTCGGGAGGTGGGTCTTGAGAATAGGATGGGCCACTTCCCTGCCCAGTTATCCGGGGGCCAACAACAGCGGGTCGCCATTGCACGGGCTCTGGTGAACGATCCCGCGTTCATCCTGGCGGATGAGCCTACGGGAAACCTGGACACCGGTATGAGCTTGGAGATTATGGGGCTGTTCCAAGCCCTCAACGAGCAGGGCAAGACCATCATCATGGTTACCCATGAGCCTGAATTGGCAGCCTATACCAAGCGGGTCATCACCCTGCGGGATGGGAAGATTTTGGCAGACTATAGGATAGCACAACAGGGGAAGGCCCTGGAAGACCTGGCTCAATGGAAACAGAATCGGGATAGGGAAATCAAGGAACCAGGAGGAAGCGTGTGCATTTCTTAGCCTTGCTTTTGGTCTTGTGTTTCAGGAATATCTTCCGTAACCGGCTTCGCAGCTTCCTCACTGCCCTGGGGATTATCATAGGCGTAGGTTCGGTTATTACCATGGTTGCCATTGGAACCGGGGCGCAACGGGAAATCGAGGAACGGATAACCGCTATGGGAACCAATCTCATCCAGATCATGCCTCGGCGGATGCTGTTTCGTCCGGGCCAGGGAAACACCACTTTTTCCCGGCCCAACCGGCTCACCCAAGAGGATGCACAAAAGCTCAAAGCTGAAGCCTCTTACATCAAGGCTTTCTCAGCAGTAACTCAGCGGACCTTCACGGTTTCCGGCCTCAGGGGAAGCTGGTCAGTTACGGTCATGGGGGTGGAACCGGATTACCTTACCATCCGGAACTGGAATCTGCTGGAGGGCATCTGTTTTGATACCGCGGATCTCACGGCACGGAACCGGGTAGCGGTGCTGGGACTTACCACTGCCACGAATCTCTTCGCCGGTGCCCAGGAAGCCTTAGGGGAGCGGATCCGGATTGGGTCCAATCATTTTACCGTTATTGGGGTTCTGGAGAAGAAAGGAGTTGCCGGTAGCGGGAACGATCAAGACGATGTGATCCTCGCTCCCTTGGATACGGTGTTGACCCGGCTTAGCAACACCCGGAATATCTCCCTAATCACCATGCAGGTAGCACGTAAGGAGTACATGGACGCTGCCCAGAAGGAGGCGGATCTCATCCTACGGGAACTGCACCATCTATCCGAGCGGGATAACGGGGATTTTGAAATCATCAATCAAGCGGAGATCATTGACATGGCATCGGAAACATCCCGGAGCCTTACCACCCTCTTGGCAGCCATTGCCGGGGTGTCCCTGGTGGTAGGGGGTATTGGGATTATGAACATCATGCTCGTATCGGTGACTGAACGCACCCGGGAGATCGGCATTCGCATGGCCGTAGGCGCGCGTAAGGGAGATATCCTGGTGCAGTTTCTCTTGGAATCCATTGTGTTGAGTCTCCTGGGGGGGCTTGTGGGCATTGGTCTTGGGCTTCTGGTCTCCCGGATCCTCAACGCCTTGCAGGTTCCTACCGGGATTAATCCCTTGGTGGTGATGGCCGCAGCGCTGGTGGCTGCGCTTGAGGGAGTGGCCTTTGGGTATTATCCTGCCCGGAAAGCCGCACGACTCTATCCGATTGAGGCCTTACGATATGAGTGAAGACTCATGGGAAGCGCTTGGTGGGGCGTGCACTATTTCATAGAAAGGAGTGGAGTATGAGGAAGTGGGCTTTGATGATGGCCATGATGCAGGTCCTTGCTGTTTTTGCCGAGGAAACCCTCAGTTTGGAGGCAGCCCGTAGCTTCGGGCTTGCCAATTCCCGCAGTCTTGCCAAGTTTAACCTGACCTTGCAAAGTACCGTCCTTGAGGGAAAGGCCCAGACCTACACTCTGCTACCCTCCCTGTCCCTGGGGGCCTCTGCGTCGATTAGCCTGTGGAATCAAGAGGGCATCCTGCTTCCGAGGATAGAGGAAAACTTCAATGGAGGCTTAAGTTTCGGTATATCCCAGAAACTCTATGACGGCGGGAAATACCCGGTTCTGAAAGCCATCAATGCCATCACCCAGGAGATCACCCGTAAAGAGGCCCTGGCCGAGTACTTTGCGGTTTTGGATGCGGTGGATGGGGCCTATTACAGTGTGCTGGAAGCGGCTGCGGCCTATGAAGCAACGAAATCTGCCCTGGAAACTGCGGCCTTGGGCTTATCCCTTGCGGAAATTCGCTTTGAAAGTGGGATGATCCGTTCCGGGGAATACCTGCAAGCCTTAGCGGAAAAGGAAGCCAAAGAAACGAGCTGCAATCAGGCCAAAGGCGTACTGGCCCTGAGCACCCTCAAACTACGGAGCCTCACCGGTCTTAAGGAGATCCCCTCGTTGGAAGGGGTTAATTTTGCCGCGTATGAGGGGCTGCTGGAACGGCTGGGGAACCTATCTCCCGCCGCCTTTGAGGGGATATACCAGGCATTATGGAAGGAAGCATTGGCCCGTAATCCCTCTTTCACTAAAGCGGGTCTCCTCTCCCAACGAGCCGGGGAATCCCTTACCTTGGCCAAGAAGGACTACCTGCCCACGCTGAGCGCTTCGGTGTCCACGGGCCTCAATTATACGGTTCCCCAAGGGCTTGAACTTGCAGGGGGGAGGTTTTCCTTAAGTGGCAGCATCCCCTTGGATTTCTGGGTCATTGGGAACAAGGTGTCCCAGCAGCAACTGGCTAAGGAAAGTGCGGCTTTGGATTACCAGAATGCGGAAAGTGCTTTGGAAATAGACCTGCAAGCGGCCTTGCTGGATGCGGCGGCTCAGGCAGGTTCGGTTCGATCTTCTCGTAAAGCCTTAGAATATGCAGCGCAACAGGTGGAATACGTCATGGAACTGTACCGGCTTTCCCAAGGTTCCCTGCAAGCCCTTTCTGATGCGGCCACCCTCCTGAGCGCGAACCAGAATCAGCTCATTAAGGCCCAGTACGGCTTTTTGCGGAGTCTTGCGATGCTTCGAAGCCTGGGGAGTTTTGAGACCGATGAGTCCCTCCATGTCTTGTTGCAAGGCTTAGAGTAAAGGACCGGCGGAACGGTGAGTGCAGGAGGCTTGGGGATGGAGTCTAAGCGACCGGTTGAGGCTGTAGCATAAGTCCTCCTGCAAGGGTTATCGCCGCATTACACCTACCTGGTCAATTCCGGAGAAGATACGGCGGGTAAAGACCGTGATTCCTATCATAAGTAATGCTGCCGCATAAAACGGAAGATAGACACGGCTTTCGATCTTTTCAAAAACAAACCCATACATGAATTGACCAAGAGGATTGGTGCACATACAAACACACATAACCCATGAGATGGCTTTTCCAATTAAATCTTTGGGTGTTAAAAGCGGTAGAAACGTCATGATCTGAATGGTAAATATGGTTACCAATACCAATAATAGGCTGCACCCAATGAGTAAGACAATGTAAATTACCATAGATCCTCTGAGTATTTGTAACGCAATCCCTCCCAAGAGTATGGACAAGGCACACCCAATTAAGAGAAATGGGCTTGCCTTTGATTTCAGTTTCTTTGATAATACACCGGCAAGCAAACCGCCCAGTACACTACCTCCGGCGATTATGCCTTGCGCGTATCCGCATAACCGGTTGGCGGTATCTGGAGCAAATCCCAAATGCTGGGTAATTAAAACGGGAACCCCAATTACAATCAAAGACGTTAATAATAAATTAAGAGAAGCATATATTAACGATACTTTCAAGAGAACAGGCCGATCCCTAACCATAAAACGAAAGCTCCCTTTGAGGTCGTCCCAACCAGTGATAAAGATATTCCCAGGTGCCTTCTTCTTTTCAAAGGGGATGTGAATGAAAATTTCCATTACCGCGGATGCGAAAAAGCAGCCGATGCTTACATAGAGGATAGGTATTAATCCAACTATAGAAAATAAAATACCGCCGATTACAGGACCTGTCATACTGGACAAGGAGCTAATCAGATCAACAAGCGAATTTCCTTTCATGATGTGTTCGGTTTCTACCAGAACAGGCACGCTCGCTTTAACCGCCGGTTGATAAGCGCCTTGTATGCCATACAAAATAATCATGGTAATTGCCATAAGCGGGACAATAGCTATTTTCCCCATCATCAAATAAAACAGGAAAATAAGCAACGCCGTGCTAAAATCTAGAATTACCATGATGTTCCTTTTATTCACCCGGTCGGCAATTATGCCGCCTATGGGGAACAATAAAAGCATCGGGACAAAAGAACAGGCTAATAGGGTTCCAAATAACGCTGACGAACCTGTTTGATTGAGCAGGTGCAGCGGAAGGGCATACCGTAACATCTGATTTCCAAATAAGGAAATAATCTGTCCTAGGGCTACGAGCATAAAGTCTTTTTTAAATATCGATTTACTATGCATGGTTATGGGTTCTCCGTTTCAGATAATTTTGATGGTGTTGCAGTATACTGTCTGCATCCCCCTCGTGACGGCCCATGTGCGCTTCAAGGCCCTCTTGCCCTACGCCATCGAAGCGATACAGCTTCCCCAGAAGTGTACACAAGGTTTCTAAATCTTCAGTCGTAAAATCATGGAAGATATCCTCTAAAAATACATCGGTGCGTTCTGAACACACGCTGAAAGAGCGCTCCCCCTCAGGCGTGATAGTGACATTGACCGCCCGTTTATCCCGTTCGCTTGGCCCGGTGGATAGGTATTTCTTTTTTTCCATAACCGTAACAATCTGTTTTGCGCTCTGCTTGGTAGTCCCCAGCTTCCGCGCAATATGGTTGATCGTTGCTTTTCCGTCCGGCGCATGTATAATAGCTGGTACTGCCAGCATCTGACGGATGGTTAAATCCTGTAAATATTTGTCGCCCTGCATTTGCAGCTTGTTGGTCACGGAAAACAAGGTCGCAAGAGCTTGTTGCGCGAAAAATAAATCCTGTATTACATCCATAGTATATACCTCTGTTCAATTAGACAGTATAATGTCTAATTGAATGTATAGCACCTTCTTTTCGCTTGTCAATATACTCTGCGTTTACCGTACCCTAATCCGGTGGATCCTCTCAGCGGAAGACCCCAGTGCCGGTTCACAGACGCGGAGAAGGCTTCCGCTTCACTATGAAAGGTCCGGGCGATGTCCGGCGAAGAATAAGAATGGGAAGCTTCATCTATAGGGGCAACACGGTGCGGAGTTTTGTAGAGCTCTAGGGAATTTGAGGAGCATACCCCTCAAAAGGGGCTTTTTTGGAATGAGCTACGATCCTTACACCCTGTGAGATTGTCAACGAAGTTGTCGTGAGGTCGTCTACTTGACTATGTTGTTAGAAAATTATAACATATAAGAAAGGCTTTAGTCCTTGAGAGATCGCAAGAACCGGTTTTAAGGCAAGACGCAAGGCGTTCTGAAGCCGGTTCGTGTTAAGGAGTTATGGAATGGGTTTTTCAAA
>JAITJS010000051.1 GCA_031278815.1 Treponema sp. | reverse complement strand
TAAAAAATGATCTTCGGCCCTGCAAAGGCTTCAAGCCATACCGGAATCGTCCGCAGCCCGCCGTGAAAAAACATACTGAAATCCCGATACCAGCTCATATTACAGTCATTACAGGACGGCCGCTGCAACGCGCTGGCGTCCATCGTCAGGATGTTCCCCAGAACCTGGGGAAGCTGCATACAAGGCCGCACGTCAAAAAACCAGTCTACAAACAGCACATGCTCCCCGCCGTAGCAGGGATACCGGGCCAAGGCCGGGTCTTTCAGGTAATTGATGATATTCTGCATGGAAATAACCGAATTGATGATGTTATGTTTCCCCAACTTCTTTAAACGGATTGCCTCAGTCAGTCCATGAATCACCTTATCCCGGGAAAGGCTGATCCCTTCCCCTCCCAGGGGGTACACCTGGGACTTAGAAAAAGTCGGATAATTCAGGGAGATATAGGTAAATCCCATATTGACCGCCCGGGTGCACACCTCTTCCAGCTTATGGTAGTTATCGTTCCAGATGAGAACCGACGCCATGGTTTTGAGGGAGGTCTGGTATACCAGGTCCATGGCCTTGGCCATTTCTTCCATAATATGAGGAATCTGCCGGGATTCAGCCATCGTAACGGGATCCCCCGAATCAAAGGAGATACTGAGCAGGTCGCATCCTGCATCTTCCAGGCGCTTGAGGATGTCCTTTCGCATGAGAAGCTGAGGCGCGGCATTCAGCACCGCGTTATTCATTTTCCGCTTGGTGGCCCGCTCCACAAAGGCAATCACCTCGGGGTGTAGCAGCGGCTCCCCACCGGTAATGGTCAGATGGGATACGCCAAAATCCGCCAGCCGATCAATCGCGGTGAGGGCCTTCTCTTTATCGACAAATACCTTCGGCTGCTGCTTCCAGATTTCACAAAACGAACATTTGGCAATACACGCATTGGTAATGGCAAATTCCGTAAACCGCAGCGTACCTTTCACATAATTTTTAAAAATATTCCTATTCTTCCCTCTCATTTTTTCCTTACTTCTCATGGCGTCTGGTTTGTATGGAGCGCGTTCTCTTTCTTGTTTGCTTTACCACTGCTTAAAAAGGCCGTAGGGTTGAAACGAACCAACCTTCCGGTCTTTGTCGGCATCTGCCCCACCCTCGAAGTCCCTTTGCTCTATTCTGGACTCCCAGCGTTCTGTTCTGAGCTCCTTTTGTTCTGTTCCGAGCTCCCAGCGTTCTGTTCTGAGTTCCCTTCGTTCTGTTCTGGACTCCCAGCGTTCTATTCTGAGCTCCCTTCGTTCTGTTCTGGACTCCCAGCGTTCTGGCGTGAGCTCTCTTTGTTCTATTCTGGACTCCCAGCGTTCTATTCTGAGCTCCTTTTGTTCTATTCTGGACTCCCAGCGTTCTATTCTAGGCGCCAACCGTTCTGTTCTGAGCTCCCAGCGTTCTGGCATGAGCTCTCTTTGTTCTATTCTGGGCTCCCAGCGTTCTATTCTGAGCTCCTTTTGTTCTGTTCTGGGCTCCTTTTGTTCTGTTCCGAGCTCCCTTTGTTCTGTTCCGAGCTCCCTTTGTTCTGTTCCGAGCTCCCTTTGTTCTATTCCAAACTTCATGTATTCTCCTTAAATATACTCCTTAACCCATTATAGAGAAGTAAGGTGCATTCTTTTATCTAGCCTGCCTGGAGAGGACTTGCTTCAGCTTGCTTACCGGCTGGATTCGGGCTGAGAAGGTAAGTTCAAACCCCTGTTCCATGCTGCCTTCCCTATGGGCATAATTACTAACGATTTTGTAACCCGGCTGTAGTGAAAAGTGGAGCCACTCCAAAGGGGACCAGCTTCCCAGCAGCGTGAGGGTGTAGGTATAGGTCGGAGTCCCCGTGGGGGGCCGAACCACATCCGCCACCTCAGGGGTTGGCCGATAGGCCTCGCTGTCAAAAATGGCAGTACTTGAATTCTTCCCTTGTGCAGCCACCACCAAGGAAAACCCCAGAGACCACTCGGCTCCCGGCTTGACCTGGGTCCGCCGGTAATTACACCAGAAGGTCCCGACAATTGAATCCGGCCCAAAGGGGGTCCCGGTCCAGTATCGGACCTGGATCCGATCCATTTCTACCATCTCTTTGTAATAAGACCAGCCCTTATCTTCTTTGAGATACATGTAGGGATAGGTGTATACCCCTTCAAGACCGAAGATCCAGTAACCTTGGGCACTGGGAAGGGAAACCTCCAGGCCCCCTTGAAAGCCCACCGCGTCCGGGGTAAGCAATTCTTCCCAATGCTGACGTTCCACCGGTAGCTGCAATTGAGTCATGGCAAAAAGGCCGTAGAGTCGTAGGTATTTCCAGGGAAGATACTCGATCTTTACCCCCAAAAAAGCTCCCACCCTGGATCCTTCATTGTCCAGTTCAGGCACGCTTTCAGGATTTAGACCAGCATTATAATCGTCATAGGTTTTCCACCCCTCGTAACTGTGGAATATCATCATGGGATTGAGATACCGAAGCTCCAAAGGAGCGTTGACCATGGCTCCTTCGGTAAAAGATAAGGATATCCGCTTATGAGGCCGCATTTGCAGATAGTGCATATAATGGTACTTATTGACCTCGTACTGCATGACTTCCGCAGCATACCGAACAATAGGGGAGTAGAAGGAGAGCTGGGCGTAATTGACCCGTTCCAGGTATTCCGACAGGATGATGCTCCCGGTCCGGGTTCTGCCAAAAAAATCGTCCCCAATCCCCACCGACAGATGGACCCCTGAAGCCCTCCCAAAAGGAATGCCCGCGCTGAGATAGGCCCGTTGGGGAATATGCACATCCGCCTGGGACACCATATCCAAGGGAATATTGCTATAATTGTCATGGAGAGACGCGGCGTATTCGTTTTGGCCGAAATAGGGATCCATTTCTGCGGTAATATACGAATCCAGGGAAATGCTCACGGGAAGCATGAAAAAAGGACGACGCTCATGGTGATTGTAGATCCACTCCAGAGCAGGGTTGGTCTTGAAATACAGTTCCGGCTGCACCAGGCCGTCAATATCCACCTGGATCCCGTCGGCTTGTACCGTATACCCCGAAAACCCCTTAAGGTAATCTATAAGCCTGTCATAGAGGACCTGGCCGCTGGGAGAAAGGGCCTCTTCCTGAATGTCCTGGAGCAAGAACCGGATCTGCCCAACGGTCAAGGAAGAATCCATAAAAAACACGATCCCCTGTTCTTGGGAAAGGATCCCCAGGGCTTCATATACCCATTCCCCAGGATACACCATCTTTTGTTCCGGCAGGGCCCTCAGTCCCCCCATCCCCCAGAGCAGCAACACGAATCCCATCATGGCGCCTATGATGGGGGTATCCATCGGCCTTTCTAGGATAGCGCTTGTTGACCTTTTCTCCGTAACCATATAGTATGCCTCATAATAATGCAGAGTGTGCCCAGGGTCAAGGGTGGTCATCCAGGAGGTAGTATTATGGGTAAAAAGTATCGGTTTCTGAGTATGGTATTGGGGTGTATTGCTGGGGTATCCCTTTTTGCCCAGACCCATGGATCCGTACCCCTGGATCATCCGGTGTACTATCTCCTTGAGCAAGCTCAGGTCCGGGGTTTATGCGAACCCCTTCCTGAGGTAAAACCCTATTCCCGTCAAACTATCCTCAAAGCCATTAATGAAATCCTGGATCATGAACGTACCCCAGGAGTAGGGTTCGGCAAAAAAAACCTGGGCCCCTCAGAACGGCTCATAGTAGCACGGGTAAAACAGGAGTTTGAACGCAAGTCCCCAGGGCTGGATTGGCAGCGGGGGGCCTATTATTTTAATATCCCTATCAAGGGAAGGATCCGGTTTTCCGGGGATTTTGGGGTGGGTTTACGTTTGGGCTTTGGCCTCGGGGCCTATCCTTCGGCAGGGGATCTGGCCTGGGGTACGGATTCCTGGATTACCGGGTATACCAATGGTGATGTAGGGGACCATTTTTCCTACAACTTTACCATTTCCGGGGGCCTCTTACGGAGTTCTCGGACTGAGCTTGGGACCTATGATTCCTATTATAAGGGATTTATAGGGGACGAGGCGCATAGCAACCAGGAGATTCCCGTCTATAGTCAACCAGAAGCCTTCTTCCCCTACACCTATCGTAAAGGCTGGGACGGTTTTCTCTTCAGCCCCGGGAGTATTACCGCCGGGGGTATGAAAAACTGGCCCCAGGACCTTTCCATAGGCCCGAGCCTTCAATCAGAACTATCCGGGGATCTCTTGGGAGAGACGGTGCGCTACCGCTTTGGCCGGTTCCGCCGGGAATGGGCTGGCATGTCCCACGGCAGCAGCCTGGTGTTTAATGCCGCAGCCCAGCCCTTTATAGCCCTGGAAGGGACCTTCAATCCGGTTCCCTGGTTTGCCTTCTCCGCCTTAACCGGCGTCTTGGAGTATTACAATGCCCAGGGTATAAGCGAATCCGCGAAGACCAGTCAAAATGCCTTTTCCATAGAGCAGCTTGAACTTAACTATAAGAACTACCTCCACGTTGATGTGGGCAGCACCGCAGTCTGGCCAAAACGCTTTGAACTGGGATACCCCTTTCCCATCAACAACAACTTCATGTACCAGAACAACATCGGCGACTTTGACAACATGGGGCTTTTCTTCAATCTGAAAGCCCAATATCCCGGCATTGGGGGCCTGTGGTTCTCCTTCTTTGCGGATGAAATAGAAGTTTCCAGCGTTTCCCGGCTCTTTGAACTGGACCGCCACATGTTCGCCCTCCAAGCAGGGGCCAAAGCTGCAATTCCGTTGCTCCCCTTTGGATCACTTACGGTGAGTTACACCAAAATCGAGCCTTATTGCTATACCCACACCCAGGTCTTGGTTCCCTGGTACGGGGAGACCCCTATGGAAACCGCCTACGTCAACAACGGCCAGGGCTTGGGCTATTATTTAGCTCCCAATTCGGATGAGCTGCGCTTACGCCTGGAAGCCATGCCGACCCTCCATACCCAGGCCCATTTCCAGTACCAGATGATCCGCCACGGCGCCTCTCATGGTTCTCATGGGGTAGACGGCAGTTCCTTGCTTTCAGAGCTGGATCCGGAGGGGCGTAGTGAGAATCCAATACTCAGAAAATACTTCTTACGAGACGGCGCCTACCAATGGCAGCACATCCTGAAAATCGGTGCGGCCCATACCTTTGCCACGCTCGCCGTTCCCTTGCAAGTTTTCGGCGAAGCAGGGGTGGTGTTTTCTTACTACACCGATATAGCCGGTGAACCCAATACCGGCAGCCCCTCCTCCTATTCAGTGGTGGATACCCCGGAATATCCTCGTTCTATCGGAATTATCCTCACCCTGGGATGCACCTGGTTTCTCTAAGGGGAATAAGGGTTCCGGTAAAAAAATTGACAAATACATGAGGTTAATAGTAGGCATGGAGATACTAGTTACCGTAAAGAGTGGAACGATGGATATCGCCACGGAGTTTCACCTGAAGGAAACGGGTCAAAATATGGAAAGCGGCAGACTCGACTTAATGGAAAAATTCTGGAACATGGCAATTCCTGCCATTGACAAAAAAGGTATTGTTTTGATAGCTCCCCCCCCCCCCCCCCCCCCAACCTGTAATTCGCTAATCTGTTTTTGCGGTGCGTTTTATCCGTATAGTATTGGCATTACATACAATTTTTTTTCTCTTGCGGACAGTCATCGGACGTGCCCGACAGCCTTGTTGATTGTCGAACAAGTCCCGTATAGAAAATTAATGCTGAAATAGGAGGAACTTATGGATTATAATTTATCAATGATTTTTGCTGAAAAATTGTATAAAATACTACCGGCTAGTATAATTAAAAAACTACAACCGAAAATCATGTCCATCGTAGCAAAGCAATTGCATATAGTTGGACAGAGTATGAACTATGTAGATATAAATGTTGTGGACCATTGTAACCTAAAATGCAAATATTGTGCTAACTTCTGTCCATTGGTTAATGAAAAATTTCTTGATGTTGCAGGATTTGATAAAGACTGTGAGCGCCTGTCGGCTTTGTCAAGTGGAAAAATTAAGACGATCCGGCTCTTGGGAGGTGAACCGCTGTTGCATCCTCTCCTGATTGAAATCATGATGGTTACACGCAAACATTTTCCTTTGTCAGAAATAGATCTAGTAACAAATGGCATATTATTACTTAAAATACCTATGGCGTTTTGGACGCGGTGCGAAGCGTTCGGTATTAGAGTAGCAATCAGCCATTATCCCATAAAATTAAATTACGTGAAAATAAAATCCATAGCAAAAGAATATGGGGTAAAAACAGTATACGGAAAAAAGCCGAGAGGTATGTATAAATGGTTACTTGATATAAACGGTTGTCAAGATATAAAAGAAAGCCATGCTTATTGTATCAGGGCGAATCAATGTGCCGTATTACAGGAAGGGAAGATATATGCCTGTTCATTGCCGCCATGGATCAGATATTTCAATGAATATTTTGGGAAAGACTTACGAGTAAACGAATTTGATTATATTGACATATATAAGGCCAAAAATTTTGCGGAGGTTTTGGAATTTCTGGGGAAGCCGATACCGTTTTGCAAGTATTGTAATACTAAAAAAATAGTATACGTGGGGAATATCAAAAAAGGAAATAACCGAATGGATATAATAAAAACAAGGGGTGTACCCAGAGCGGGTTAGGCTTCGGCGCTAAAGGCCCTTGGCCCCTGCAACGAATCGCTACGTTCCATTGGATTTGTTCGGAAACTCTAAATCCGTGCAGAAAAATAATATGACTGAATCAATCAAATGTAGGCGATATGGAATAATTCCAATCACCATGAAATTTAACCGCTTTTAATTTTATTAGGCGTAAGCCTATACGGTTTAATACCCCGCCGCTCTACGGCGGCTGAAATTGGAGTATACTTGAAGGATGAGTCAGATCATCCGAAAAGAGCATAATATAAGCACGCTTATGGCTTGCCCAGTCAAGACGCAAGAGCGGGAATAGCTTTCGGTAACATTTTCTAAATGAGGCATTTCGGGGCGCGCGTTGCGGGTACTTTTTTAATTTCTTACGTGAGGCGGTTTCAAACTTCAGCATATACGGTTTTAGGAGAATGGGTTCTGTACTGGGAAGGAACATTGCCTCTCGGAGGTTTATTATCGGACTCCGGCGCCGGGTATAACCTTGACAAAATGCCTGAGGGTTGGGATCATTAGTTGTCTATGCTTACCTTTATCCATACGGCGGATTTACATCTGGGCAAGGTCTTGCACGAACATTCCCTCATCGAGGATCAGCAGTATATGCTGGATGGGTTACGGGAAGCGCTGGAAGATACTTCCTATACGGCCCTGCTTATTGCGGGGGATGTGTACGACCGTTCCATCCCCTCCCCAGATGCGGTGAGGCTGTTCAGTTCATTTCTCGGAAAACTCAAAGCCCGGCGGCTGGATCTGGAGGTGCTCATCCTTTCAGGGAACCATGATTCTTCATCCCGGCTGGGGTTTGGGAAGGAACTGTTTGCGGAACTGGGGATTCATCTGGTAACGGATCCTGAAGATGCGGCCACGCCGATCATCATACCGGGTAGCGCCGGAGCGCAGGGGGCCTTTTTCCTGCTTCCTTTCCTTCATCCCGGGAGTTTGAAAGCAGACCTCACCGCCCCGGCTCCCCAGGAAGGAGATGGGCAGCTAGATGCCGAAGCAGGGGAACCCCCCGCTCCCATCCGATCCCAGGGGAAACTTGCTGAGGAAGCCGCGGCCCGGCTGGAAGTAGCCCGGCTCAAAGCCCGCAACGAAGGGGTAGATTTTACGATTTTGGGCGCCCACTTGTTTGCCCTGGGGGGCCTTGAAGCCGGTTCTGAGCGGATCTTCTGGGGAACCGCGGAACAGGTAGATATCAATTGGTTTTCTGGGTTTGATTACGTTGCCCTGGGGCACCTCCATCGCTTTCAAAAAGCCGGGGCCCGGGCGTGGTATTCCGGCAGCCCCCTGGCCTATGCCTTTGAAGAAGCCTCTTATTCCAAGGTGTTTCTCTCGGTAAGCCTGGAACCGGGCAAGGAGCCGAAGTTAAGCCCTCTTCCGGTGCAGCCTTTGCGGAAACTCAGTATCCTCAAAGGCCCTTTCACCTCATTCTTCCAGGATTTTTCCCCAGATTCCCCCTATGCTCAGGCGGCCCAGGACTACCTGGAGATTGTGCTTACCGATTCAGCGGTAGTGGAAAATCCCCTGGCCTTGCTTCGGGAGCGTTTTCCCTGGATCCTTTCGGTTAAACAAGATGCGGCTTTGGCGCATCAGCTTGTCTCGGTACACGGGCAAAGCCCTGCGCTCTGGGAGGGCGCATCCCTCAGGCGAACCTTGATAGATACCGAGGACTTTAAGGATTTTCTCATGGATATATACGGCGAGGCTGAGGCGGATAAACTCGAACTCTTTAAGGAATTGCTCCAAGCCGTCGAAGATGCGGATAGTCAAGCATGAAACCGGAACTCCTGACCCTCGAAAATTTCGGCCCCTTTGTGGGGAGGGTTTGTATTAATTTTAATGCCTTAGATGATATCTTCCTTATTACCGGGAAGACCGGGTCTGGGAAGACCTCTCTCTTTGATGCCCTCTGTTTTGCCCTCTACGGCAAGGTCCCCGGCGGCCGCGGGGGACACCTGACTCGGCTGCGAAGCGATTATGTAGGGGAAGACCAGGAATGTTCGGTTTCCCTGTGCTTTCGGGTTGGGGAAGGGCACTACCGGATTGACCGGACCCCCCGGCAGGAGAAACCGAAAAAACGAGGCACCGGGACGATCATTGCGGAGGAGACCGCAGTGCTCTACGAGATGGTTCAGGGAAAGCCGGTCAATCCCAGCGCCCGAAAAGCCGAGGCAGACCAAAAGATCCGGGAGCTTATCGGTTTACAGGCGGATGAGTTCTTCAAAATCGTCCTCTTACCCCAAGGGGCCTTTGCGGAATTTCTCAAGCAGAATACCAATGAGCGACGGGAAGTCCTGGGAAAGCTCTTTCCCATTGAAAAGGCCATCCGCATTAAGGACCTGGCCCAGGAACAGGCCCGGGAAGCCGGGGCTGAGGCCCGGGAAGCGGAACGGGTCTTGGGGGATATAGCGAAACGCCTTTCCTTGGATACCCTGGAAGAGACCCGTGCCAGGGCACAGGAGGCCTGGGAAAAAGCCAAGGCCCAGGTTGCCGCCATAGCCGCCCAGTCAATGCTCCTGACGCGCAGCCTGGAACTTACCCAACGGGAACAAGACCTGGCAGAAAGGCTTACGTCCCTTAAAGCCGAAGCAAGCCGACATAAAGCGGAGACCGAGGTCATACAAGACCAGGAGGCCCGCCTGTCCCGTTCCCGAAAGGCCCAGCCCTTGCAAGCGTATGTGGTTCTTGAAGAGGAAAAGCGCAGGGAAGCGGAACACGCTGAGAAGGAATTGGAAAGGGCTCAAGCCGCTACTGCCAAGGCCCAAAAGATGGCTGAGAAAGCGGAAGCCCAGGGGGAAGCAATCCCTGCCCTGGAACAAGCAGTCAGGGAATTCCAGGAAAAACGGCCGCTTCTTATAGAGCTTAACCGGGAAGCAGTGGTGCTCCGCCGGAATATCCAGGAAGCAGCCACGTGTAAGGCTCAGTGCTTGGAGTTGAGCAAAAAAAAGGAGACCCTTACCAAGAATCGCTACCTCAAGGAGCAGGAGATCCAGAAACTTCAAGCCCTCGCCGAAGGCATGGAAACCCTGGACGCCCAATGGGAAGCCTTGCGGGATAGTAAGGATACCCTCCTTCACGTAAAAACCTTAGCCGAGGAAGCAGCGACCCTCAAAGCCGAGGAAGGGGCCTTGCAAAGCCGTATCCAGGCTGGGGAGGAGCGCCGTCAGGAATTGAGCCGGCGGATTCCTAGCTTGGGGGCCGCGTTACAGGAATTGGAACAAGCAAAAGAGGCAGCAGAACGGGCAGAAAGGGCGGCCCATCTTGCGGCCCAACTGAGTCCTGGGGAGCCTTGTCCGGTATGCGGTTCCGAGACTCACCCCTATCCGGCAGTACCGGCCCGTGCGGTTTTTGATGAGGACCAACGGATCCGGTCTATGACCCATGCCCTGAAAGAGGCTGAACGGGAGGCCGCAGTCCAAGAGACGAACCTGGAAGCCCAGGATCAGCAGGTTCGCAAGGTACGGCGCAGACTGGAAGAACTCAAGCAGGCCGCTTCCCAGGTCAAGGAGGCTTCCCCAGGAGGAGTAGATCCCGCACTGGAGGCGTGTTTCCCTCCAGGAAATGCCCTACCCGATGCCCAGGACCTATCCCGGCTCCTTACGACCAGGCTTGCCTTGCTCCAAGACCTCAACCTCAAACGGAACGAGGCTCGAAAAGCCGGGGCCCAGGTCTCTGGTTTGTATGAGACCTTCCATGAACTAGAAGGGGCCTTAGGGAAAATCGAACAGGACTATGCGGTTATGGCAGAGAAGCACCGGAGTTTTGGGGTTGCTATTGAGGATATGCAGCAAAAGCAGCGCCGGATCCTCGGGGAACAGGGTTTTGAGGAGCAGGGGGAAGTGGGGGTTAAGGAAGCCCTGCGCGTTTTGGAACAGGCTATCCAAGAACGGGAGCAGCGGATTAGGGCATACCGGGAGGCGCGGGAACAGGCGGGCCGGGAACTCTCCGGTGCAGGAGCCCGGGAACGGGCTGCCCGGATAAGCCGTGATGAAGGGGTCCAAAAGTATACGGAAGCCGCAGCCGCCCTTGAAGCGGCCCTGGCCTCATCGCCCTTTGCTACAAAGGATGAAGCGAAAGGGGCGATCCTCAGCTCCGACCAGTCCCAGGCTATGGAAAGGACCATTACCCGGTGGCGGGAAGCAGGGAGCCGGATTACCGCCCTTATGAGCGAACTGGAAACCGGTCTTGGGCAGATCCGGTCCGAAATAGCGGCATTGGGGAGCGTAGCGGAAGGGGGGAATCTGGGGCTTAAGCTTAAGGCCCTGGCCCAAGCCCAGGAACAGGCCGAACTACAGCGGGACCAGGCTCAGGGGGAACTGCTTACCCTTGAGCGGGATGCGGCGTTGCTCAAGGAGGCCACTGAACGCTACGAAAGCCTGGCGAACAAGAGCGGCCGCCTCAATGCCCTGGCAGCGGATCTAGCAGGAAAAAATCCCAAAAAGCGTTCCTTTGATGCTTGGCTGCTGGGTTTGTACCTGGCGGAAGTGGCGGCCTTTGCCACCAAGCGGCTTGAACGGATGAGCGAGTCCCGGTATGCCTTGATATTGGACATGCAGCGGGAATCGGGTCGAGGTTTGACCGGGCTAGATCTCGCGGTATTCGACGGCTATACCGGCAAGACCCGGCCCTGCGCCACCCTTTCAGGGGGTGAAAGTTTCATGGCCTCCATAAGCCTTGCCCTGGGGCTTGCGGATTCCATCCAGGCCCGATCCGGGGGTATACGTTTGGACGCGGTCTTCATTGATGAAGGCTTTGGGAGCCTTGACGAGGGGAGCCTCGACAAGGCCCTGGTAATTTTGGATGAACTGCGGGACCACCGTATGGTGGGTCTCATCTCCCATGTGGGGGAACTCCGTTCCCGGATCCCCTGTCGCATTGAGATAATCAAATCCCGGGCCGGTTCTTCGTTATACACCACTCAGGGCGGCTAGGGGGATATTAAAACTGAAAATAGATAAACGGATTCGTTCCGGTATAGGCAAGTCCCATAATCGTCCCTATCTGAATACCTATTTTGAAATTATGTAAACTAACATTTCTATGTTCTTCAATCTGAGGTAAAAAATCCGAGGCTCTCACGCTAGGGCCTGCTACTAATTGAGGAAAAAATGTGATATATACTGCTTTAGGCGAGAAAATATCACATATCAGCTAGCTAGTGTTCTGTCCAAATCAATTTGAATATGCGGTTTTGGCTTTATGTATACTGTGAATAATAACATCAGCGGATTTTGTCCATTTGAATGGTTTTCCGTCCCTGTTCCAGTTTTTAATCTCTAAAGGGGTTAATTCCCCGCCCTTTAGGGCGTAAAACTGGGGGTGGGGGGGATTTGTTCCCCCACATACGTAAAGATTTCAAGGAGAAATCTTCAATACCCCGCCGTTCACGGCGGGGATGCTTTATCTATCCCTCCTCGCTGCTGATTCTCTCCCCGTCTTTTCAAAATCCTCGGTTTGCCTGCCCGGATTCTACCAAGACCACTAACTCCTCTGTCAATCT
>JAITJS010000100.1 GCA_031278815.1 Treponema sp. | reverse complement strand
CGGATACTTTACAGAGCCTGCTTATTGATGCTATAGTAATCCATCATGATATTCCCCATAGAAGAACTCATAGAATACGATAAGAACATGTATGAAATCACTGCCGCTGCTTCCCGTCGTTCTTATCAGCTCTCCATGCTCAAGGATCCCGACATTGAGAGCCATGAAGGTAAGGTAGTTTCTCTGGCAGCCCAGCAGTTATTTACCAATCAAATCGAATTTCGGATGACCCCATAGCCTGACCATGCCGGAACCAGAGCCCCCCCCCATACCGGTGTGTATCTTCTTTGGTCCTACCGGTTCGGGTAAAACCGCGATCCTGGAAGAACTCCTGGTCCCG
Source organism: Treponema sp. (assembly GCA_031278815.1). Taxonomy (GTDB): domain Bacteria; phylum Spirochaetota; class Spirochaetia; order Treponematales; family Breznakiellaceae; genus JAIRLU01. The sequence goes on along the minus strand of JAITJS010000100.1, from coordinate 3,531 downwards.
GGCCCTACTGGGAAGGCCTCGGTAGGGGAGGCGGAGATCGTGTCTGCAGATTCCATGCAGGTATACCGGGGTATGGATAGGGGAACCGCCAAACCATCCGCGGCGCTACGGGCAGCGCTGCCCCATCACCTCATAGACATCCGTAATCCCGATGAACAGTTCACGGTAGGCGACTTCGTGGCCTTGGCAGATGCTTGTTGTGTGGACATTGCCCGGCGGGGAAAGGTCCCGGTGATTTCTGGAGGAACCGGGTTTTATCTAAAGCATTTTGTCCAGGGTCTTCCTGAAGCGCCCCCCTCAGATGCCCGCATTCGCGGAGAACTCAAGGAAGAACTGCGGGTCCGAGGCAAGGCCCCCTTGCTGGAAGCCTTAGCTGCTGGGGATCCGCAGAGCGCCCGCCGGATCCACCCTAACGATGAATACCGGCTCCTGCGGGCCTTGGAAGTGCTCCGTCTTTCCGGTCGCCCTTTAAGCGCCTTCTCACCCACCGGTGCAGCTCATAAGCGACCAGGCTATCGCTTCCTCATCCTGGGGCTTCACCGGGAACGGGAAGACCTGTACCGCCGCATTGATGAGCGTTGTGCCCAGATGTTCCGCTGTGGCCTTGCGGATGAGGTGCGGCAGCTCTTTGAGGCGGGGTATGGCCCCAAGGATCCGGGACTGCGGGCCATTGGGTACCGGGAATTCTTTGTGGAGCCGGAAGGCGGGGTATTCCGCCTGTCCACGGATCTTGCCGGGGTGGAAGCTCTGGTTGCCCGGAACAGCCGCCGTTACGCCAAACGGCAGTGTTCCTATTTTGCTTTGATTCCAGGGCTTACCTGGATTGCTGCTTCCCCTGACCCGGTGCCCCGGATTAAGGAGGAGTGGCGGCGTTTTTTCCATGCTTTTTCTCTGGTTTTAGTACATAAGGAGGAGTGATGGGTACCTATATGTTGGCCCTGGATCAGGGGACCACCAGTTCACGGGCCATTCTGTTTGATAAAGACCAGCAGGTGATAGGAGTAGCACAAAAGGAAGTCCCTACCCTCTACCCTAAGGAGGGGTGGGTGGAGCAGGATCCTCGGGATATCTATTCCTCCCAATATGCGGTGATGATGGAACTGCTCATCAAGCATGATATTCCGATTCAAGAGATTACCGGGATTGGTATTGCCAATCAGCGGGAAACCACGGTGCTTTGGGATAGCAAGACCGGAGGTCCTATCTATAACGCCATCCTCTGGCAGTGCCGGCGTACCGCCCCTCTGGTGGATGCCCTCATTCGGGAAGGCTTGGGAGGGCACATCAAAAAGACCACCGGCTTAGTACCGGATGCGTATTTCTCTGGGACCAAGATTGCCTGGATATTGAATCAGGTTGCAGGCGCCCGGGACCGGGCCCGTAAGGGGGAGGTTCTGTTTGGGACCGTAGATACCTGGCTCATCTGGAAACTGACCCAGGGGAAGGTCCATGCCACGGACTATACCAATGCGAGCCGGACCATGCTCTTCGACATACAGAAGCTCCAATGGGACGAGGAACTGCTCGCCGCACTGGATATACCCCGGGCCATGCTCCCCGAAGTGAGGCCGTCGGGCAGTCTTTTCGGCCGGGTCCGTATTCAAGGGGTGGAGATCCCCCTCGCCGGGGATGCAGGAGATCAACAGGCCGCACTCTTTGGCCAATGCTGTTTTTCTCAAGGGGAGGCAAAAAACACCTATGGAACCGGATGTTTCCTCCTTATGAATACGGGGAACCAGGCGGTGCTCAGTCAGAACGGGTTGGTAACCACCATTGCCGCAGGCTTGGATGCACCGGTTCAGTATGCCCTGGAGGGTAGCGTCTTTGTGGGGGGCGCGGTGATCCAATGGCTGCGGGATGAACTGCGTCTTATTAGGGATAGTGAGGATGCAGCGTATCATGCGAACAAGGTCCCCCATACGGGTGGGGTGTACCTGGTACCGGCCTTTACGGGCCTGGGTGCGCCCCATTGGGATATGTATGCCCGGGGTGCCCTCCTGGGTATTACCCGGGGAACCACGGATTCCCACATTATCCGGGCTGCAGAAGAGTCCATTGCGTACCAGAGCCTTGAGGTGGTCCGGGCTATGGAAAAAGATACGGGGATCCCCTTGCGGGAGCTTAACGTAGACGGCGGCGCCAGTCGGGATGCATTTTTGATGCAGTTTCAGGCGGATATTACCGGAACGGTGATACGCCGTCCGGTGGTGCGGGAGACCACCGCCTTGGGAGCGGTCTACTTGGCAGGTATCACCCTGGGGTTTTGGCGGGACATTGCAGAGGTTCGAGAGGCACGGAAATGGGATACCATCTTTACTCCCCGTATGGACGGGACGCTTCGGGAAGCCCTGGTGGCAGGCTGGCGGGAGGCAGTGGGAAGGGTGAGCAGTGCTCGTTAAGCCCATGAGCGCGATCCTTCGTTTTATTGTGCTCATACCCCACCGGGACAGCGGACGCCTTTTGTGGGAATACCGGCGGCAGCTTTTTGCCGCAGGTTTCGAGGGGGCCTATTCGTTCCCAGGGGTAGCCCCTGTGGCAGTGGTTTCCCAGGCTTTCACCAAAGGGGAACTGCAAGGCGTGGCTCGGACCCTGCGGGCATTAAGCGTTCAAGGGGGAAGAGGGGGAAAAATCGCCATCCAAGACCTGGGATCCCTTACGTATTCACCATCGAGCCCTTCCGGTGAAAGCCTCTATACCCTGACCATGTTCGGGCCTTTCCTGGATGTACCGAGCCCTGAGTTTTCTCACCCTAGGGTAAGGTACCGATTTCCACGGCTGCTCCTGGTGGCAGGACTGATTAAAACCGAAGCAGCGGAACGACTCATGCAGGAGGCTCTTCCTCAGAGCTCTGCATGGTTCTTCAGGGCAGGGATGGTAGCCAACATGCTCTTCCGTCCCCTCTCCTCAGGGGCCCCGGGGTACTCCTTTGAATGGCACATCGGTACTCCTGTATGGCTGCCCTCCTATAGAGCCCGGCCTTAGGGGTCGCCAGGGCATCGGCGTTTACGCTATCGCCCGGTGCACGATGGTTGCACCGGGCGGTTCCAGGTGTTGCAACCGCCCGGTGCAGGCGCACACGCTCAATGGGGTAGCATATTTTTTATTTGTTTCAATCCACGCTCCCACATGAAGCGCGACAGCGCCCTTACCGTGAGGGTTAATACCCCGCCGCAGAGTGCTAAACTTGAGCCATAATTTAGACTCATTACCAGTTTCAGGACAGTTCTCTCCCTTCAAGTACTCCAAAATTGAGGAGAAAAAAAATCCATACTAAACCCCAACGGATTACTATCGCTTACCCCGGTGAGAGGACCACAGGAAAGGGGAAAATAAGGAAAAAATCGGTCTTCCCCTCATTTTCCCCTTCATGGGGTCTGACCCTTAGGGTATCCCCCCGGTTAGAAGCCCCCGCTATAGGGGATCACTTAAAATAGGAATTGCACGAGAGGCGTCAAAAGCCCTATAAGTATATATGCCATAAGGAAATGATGAAATAAAATTCCGGTTTTGACTGTCAAAAAAATGCCAAAA
>JAITJS010000032.1 GCA_031278815.1 Treponema sp. | reverse complement strand
CCCCCCCCCCCCCCCCCCCCCCCCCCCCCCCCCCCCCCCCCCCCCCCCCCCCCCCCCCCCCCCCCCCCCGGAACCCGATGGTAATGAACCGGTACAAAATCCTGATACTCCTGTCGGGCAGTTCCGAGAAACCCATGTCCGAGGGACGACGCATCAGGGTATTGATGATCAGAAAAAGGATCAGATGCCCGATTTGCTCGGTGATAAGCCCTTCAGGTTGAAAGGGGATAGCCGAAAAAATTTGCAGTACCTCCGGTGGCTTCGAATCAATACTCAAACGCCGGGTACGGAGCCAGTCTATAGCCTCCAAGATTTCAGGGTGGGAACGAAGACAATTCACGATAGCGAGGATCACCAGGTAGAGCTGCTCCTCGGGAACCGTGGACAAACTCAAGCCTGCTTGGGCGTACCGGAGGATCCGCTTGAATTCCCCCATGAATACGTACTGGATCATATCCTGCTTGTTCTTAAAATGGGAATAGAGTCCACTTTTGGACAACCCCGAACGGCGGGCCACCTTATCCATAGAGGCGTTCCAAGGGCCTACCTCAGCCATCACCGCGGCTACTGCCTTCAACAAACTACCATCCTCACTTTTTTTATATTTTTTATCTAATCCCTGTATATCCTGAGGGGATTTATCTCTATTGAATTGAAGCATCCCCTCGTGAAAGCGGCTTTCCAGGTTTTCAAAATCCAGCGCCTCTATGGTTTCCTGGTATAAACCCAAACCGCGAGCTATTTTTTCTTCTACCCATTCTCTAAACTGCCGAACCTGTTCATCCGAAGGCGCCTCTTCGCTGGGATGATCGTATTTATGGAAATAGGCTACAAAAAAAATCAGACTAGCGAGGACTAACTGGGTGAGGGACGGATAGGATGGATTCCCCTTCTCGAGACAACAGAGCTGCTGCATATCCAGCCCACGGGAGAGCATGGAACTTATCATATGCTCCAGGTGCTGATTACCATACACGAGGATCAGGGAAAAAATAAAGGTATCCCGATTTCGGACATAATACTCCACCACGATCCGTATCATCATACAAAGCCCTTCCCGTTTATCCTTGCTTGCCCGGACTTTATGGTATTGAGGTTTTATAAACGCCGCATATTCATCAAAGAACCGTTCATACATCGCCTCTAGGAGGGCTTGCTTGCTTTTGAAATGCCGGTATAATGCGGATTTACTCACTCCCAATGTTTGGGCAATGTCAGAGAGGCTCGTTGATTGGTACAGACTCCGCCCCCACACCCGGAAGGCGGTTTTGATAATATCAGCTTTGCTCATAAGGCATACGCTCAGGTCCGCTATAAGTTACCGACCGGTCGTTAACTTATATAATAACCATTAATGAAGCAGAAGGCAACAAAGCATCAAAAAAAGAGGCATACCAGTGAGGCTGTTCCAAAACTGAAGTTTTGGAACAAGCTCCAGTAATAGGGGCTTCGTGCATTTTCTGGGGCCCTGGAAGCAGGTCATGCAAAGAAGGTACCCGCACACGCGATTCTTAGACAGGGCCGCAGTATATACTTTCTTAATTCCTTATTAAAATAGGAAATAGATTCTCATAGATACCATGCAGGTCAGTCTTTATTACCTAAAGAAATATATTTTTAAATGGGGTTGCCCTGATTCCCAGGAAAGTGTTCTTGACGGTCTGGATTATTCTATGCTTGAATATACCAATCTACCGTAAGTAGACGACCATGTAATGCCTTCTATGCTTTGTAATTCGATGTCCTTGTAATTCATCAACAAGGTTTTAAGGAGAGTATCATGCGACTGAAAAAAAAACTGGCCTTTACGTTTATCCTGATTTCGATAGTTCCTTTTCTGTTAGGGATGTTTTTCATACTTTCTAAATCCGGTGAAACCATCCGGCAGAATGCCCGTGGCTTTCTCGAAGAATATGCAAAAACCATCGCCAGTGATGTGAGCAGTTTCTTTGCGGAAAAGCTGGGCTTTGCCCAGTCCTGCGCCCTGTATCCTGAAGTCCAGGCTATGAATTGGCCCTTGGTTACCCAGGCAATGGAGGCTTCCTTGAAGAAGCTCTCCACCGTAGATGCCATAGATACCTATATGCTGGTCAGGCTGGAAGGTTCCTATTACCGTTCGGATAATCCGGGGAATCCCGCCTTGGAGGGCCTGGTAAGCGCGAACAATGAAGACCCCCAGGCTAAACCGACTCTCTTGATCAGCAGGGACTACTTTGAGCAGTTGATTACCCAGAATCCCCAGGGGGCCTATAAGACCTTTGTAGCCAATCCCAATCTTTCCCGGTCCACCGGGCAGAAACAGATCATCGTGGCTGTTACGGTCCAAACCCCGGAAGGCAGGAACGCAGGCCTTTTTGCCCTGATGCTTAACGCAGGCACCTTAAGCAGTCTCCTTGATGAGATTACCGGGGATATTTATACCAATTTTGGAAGCCAGGCGAGCCTGTTCCTGGTAACCCGTTCCGGATCAGTTGCGACCGTCCGGGAATACGATCCGGACCGTTCCCGGTATGTGGAAAAAGCCTTACAAATTAACGAGGACATTACCCTAGCAAATCTCTCCCCCCCAATGGTGGAAGCCCTGAAAGATTTACAGGAGCGGGGTATGCGGTATACCCTTTTTAAGCACGAGGAAACCCGGAAAGCCCAGGTCATGACCAGGGCCTTGGTTCCTGGAACCGACTACGAAGTGGTGTTGACCATCCCCGATCAAGTGCTCTACGCGGCATTGTACGATATGAAGTTCATCACCCTGTTTTTTTTGCTGGGGATCATCCTCCTGGTAGGGGTGGCGACCTTCATCCTCAATACCCGGATCGTTACCCCCATTGCCCATACTGCGGCTACCCTGCATGACATATCCCGCGGTTCAGGGGATCTCACCCAGCGCCTGACCGTCATAGGGAACGATGAGGTTGCCGAGGTAAGCACTTATTTTAATACGTTTATGAACACCCTCCAAAGCCTAATCCAAGAACTTATGGACCAGGAAGTGCATATTGAGGAGCTTTCCCAGGAGCTTGAGCAGTACTCCGCCCATATAGCCATGGAAGTATCCGCCATTAGTACCAATATCAGCCATCTCTATGAAGAGACCGATGAACAAGGGCTTGTGATAAACGAGACCACCGGCTTTGTCCGGCAGATTACCTGCAGCATTGATACCCTTTCTCAGAAAATTGAATCCCAGACGGCGGCGATTATCCAATCCTCTGCAGCAGTGCATCAAATGGCTACGAATATCGCCTCCATTTCCCAGCATAGCCTCCAGCTGAAGACCCTGTTCCAGGAACTTATCTCTGTATCGGAGCATGGCAAGCAGAACCTCACCCAGGTTATGGTTTTGGTACAAGCCTTAGCGCAACAGTCCTCCCAGCTTGTGGAGACCAATAAGGTGATCAATACCATTGCCTCCAAGACCAACCTTTTGGCCATGAACGCTGCCATAGAAGCGGCCCATGCAGGAATCGCGGGCCGGGGCTTTGCGGTAGTGGCCAGTGAAATTGCTAAACTGGCGGAAAACTCGGCTCGGCAATCCAAGCTGATCCGGGATGATCTGAAACAGAGTATTGCTACCATTAACGAAATCGTCAAGGCTTCGGCCAACACCGACAGCACCTTTAACCAGATTTCCCAGCACATTACCCAGGTCTATACCCTGGTTGAGGAAATCTCCCAAGCTATGACTGAACAGACGCAAGGAAGCAGCCAGGTATTAGAAGCCCTGGAACTGATTCAGCAGAACACCCTGCAGATCCGGGATGAATCAGCGGGAATTAACGCCGACTCTGCAGGGATTCTCAAGGCCATGGGCCATCTGGAAACGGGTTCACGGCAGGTACAGCAAAGCACCCGGGGGATTGCCGAGTTTACCGGCAATATCGATAAGACGGTTACGCATATTACCGAAGGGTCAAATAAGAATTCCAGGATTGTCCGAAAACTCCGTAATTTAACCGCTCAATTTAGAGTATAAGACTTTAATAAGGAGAACCTATGGGTATCAAGGTTGGAGGCCGTCAAAACTATGATATGGACGGCCTGCTCAAAGAGATAGAACAGCCTCGGATTAAGGTGGTGATCTACTTCTTTTCAGTGGAATATGAACGGTTTGAACCCCAGAAGGCGCTGAAACGGGCCTTCCCACAAGCAATCTGTGTGGGAGCGTCTATGCAGGGAGGCTGGTGTACTACAGGGCCAATGGAAAAAGGCATAGTGGCCCTGTCCTTAGGAGCCGATGAAGTGGAAGAGGTCTTTGTTACCCTCAAGGAGGGAATCAAGGCAGACCCCACTAAGAGCGCCCGGGCCGCCATAGCCGAACTCAAACAGAAGCTCGGCTACCGAAACATCAACCCCGATGACTACCTCGGTATCGTCCTCTTGGATGGGTTGAGCCAGGGGGAAGTACTCATGCAGGAATTAAGCCTGGAAGCCCATTTGAATCTGCCTTTTATAGGAGGGGCCGCTGCGGATGAGATGAGCTTTACCAAAACCTTGGTAGGCCTGGATGAGCAGCTTTCCCCTGATGGCCTGGTGCTTTTGGTTATGAAGATGAAGATACCCTTTTATTACAACCACTATGTCCATCTTACCCCAGGGACCGCTTCCATGGTAGTAACCAAGGCTGACGCAAAGCAGCGGATTGTCTGGGAAATTAATGGAGAACCTGCGGCTTCCTATTATGCCAACCTGGTAGGCGTGGAGCGGCTTGACCGGCTTGGCTTCCAGATATTTGCAAACAATCCTTTGGGGGTGGTCTCCGGTAACACGGTCTATTGCCGCAGTATGCACAGTGTTATCGAGGGAAGGGGACTTCTGTTTTATTGCTATATAGAAGCAGGCACCACTTTGCATCTTTTAAAGCGGGGAGACATCATAGCAGATGCCCGGAACGCATTACAGGATGCATCATCATACCTGTCCCAGTTGCAAGGGGCGATCTTGTTTAACTGCACTTTCAGGCTGCTGGAACTCAAGGCCCTCAACAAAATCGAAGCGTTCAACAACATGTTTAAGCACCTCCCCTTTATCGGCTTTACCACCTATGGAGAGGAGTTATTTACCCACCATAACCAGACCTTAACCGCGATCTTTTTTGGGAGGCCCTAGATGAGTACCCAGCAGACCCAGACCTTTCTTGAGCAGACCAAAGACAGGCCCCCAGGAAACGAACATTTCACCCTCAAGATGAAGCGGATCGTGCATTATCTCAGCAGCAAACTGTCATCCTTGATGTTTGAAATCTTCTCCCGGGTTGAGCTGCTGCATACGACCATGCAGTACCTCAACGATACCTTTATTCGGGTTTCAGGGGTGATGAAGCAGGTACAAAGTTCCTTTCAAACCAGTACCCGCTCCTTCATTGGTTCCTTCAAAGACAGCCAGCAGTATGCGGATACTATAAACCAGGGCTATAAGGTCATTGACGGCGGTTTTCGTAAGTCTTTTGTGTTGACCGATGAGTTACAGGGCATTGCTAAAGCCGCGGGGGAGAACCTCTCGGTGATCCATAACATTACGGAGATCACCAATGTCTTGGCCCTCAATGCTTCCATTGAGGCGGCCCGGGCAGGGGCTGCAGGGAAGGGTTTTGCGGTGGTGGCCGGAGAGATCCGTAAACATGCCATAACGACCAAAGACGCGGTAGCGGCGATTTCTGGGAATATCGAGGAACTCATCAAGAAGATAAACCATTTGGCCGGGGAAATGGACAGCATGAAAGGAGAGGTGGAACAGGGTAAACTGATGATTGAGAAACTGGTGTCCATTAACAGCAGTGAACAGACTATCGTAGAGACGGTGAACAAGGACCTTAACGCTCTGGACTCAACCTTTGCAGAGTACGACTGCATAAATGAAACCTTGAGTACCATGATACGCCAATCGAACCGCGGTAAAGAGGATATTCGGAAGATGCTCATCGTGTTCCAGCAAAATATCCAGGCCTGTTCTAAGTGATTTTTTCTTGGCTCACGGCCTCATTCAAGATCTCTGCTTCAGCTTGGATGGGCTAAGGGAGGGATGCCGATAGGTTCCGTGAAATAGATGCCCTACAGGAACAGGCTAAAAGATTTTTTCTCAAAACTACCGGAGGGGGAAGTTTCGTGTTACGAGGTAAAGTACCGGTGATACCATGCGGAGTGTTGACAGAACAAGGCCAAGAATATAGTATTACACTCTAAAGTTTTATAGTAAGGTTGAAGTTTCGGTGACGCAAAAAACAAAAAAGTGGATCCTTTTCGGGGCAGGAGGCTTTGTAGTGTATGTCTTTGTTGCGGCCCAGCCTATTCCTGTCGAAACCGTCTTGACCCCTCAGTGGTTTATTTCTCTGGAATCGAATTATTCCCTGGCAGAGCATGAAGTGGGGGAAGATACGCCTCGCTTGCTTCCCTTTCAATTGGGAAATCGTTTCGGCTATGTCAATAGAGAGGGTAATTTTACGATTAACCGGGTTAAGAAAGGGGAAGTTTCCATATCAACCGATAACTGGGCTGAATATGACCCCATCCCCAATAGGATTGAAGTCCGTAACCCCCTGGATAAACCGATGCTCAGCATCCTGGAAGGTCAAGGGTACCCCTTGTTTCTGGATAAACGCATCTTCCTGGTTAGCAAAGAACTCAACTCCCTCTCGGGGATAGATGAGTCCGGGGCAATAGCCTGGACCCATGATTTTGCCGCTACGCTCACCACGATTGATGGCGCAGCAGGACTTATCGTAGCCGGTTTATTAGATGGTACGGTAGAACTCTTGGATGCTAAAGGGAGGAGGGTCTTTTTCTTTGAACCCGGAGGTTCCCGGATTTCCGTGATCCAAGGGTGTGCTATCTCCCAAGACGGCTTACGGCTGGCAATCCTTTCGGGGATTGATCTTCAGCGCTTCCTCCTCTTGGAACGCTATGGAGAGAGCGGAAGCATTGAATACAAGGTGGTCAGCCATGAATTTTTAGAAGAGGGGTTTAGACGGCCGGTTCATGTAGAGTTTGTGGATAACGACAACCGGGTTGCCTTTGAACGCCAAGGGGGCCTGGGCTTGTATGAGATTCATTCCCGGACCAGCCTGAAGCTGCCCCTAGAAGGAGAAATCATCATGCTTGACGAAAGCGGTAGTGAGCATCTCCTCTTTCTCATCACCGCTCAAGGATCGCTGGAAAAGCGCTTAGTGGCGATTCGGTTTCCCGGTACGCTTATCATTGAAGCCCCCTTCACGAGTAAAACCTTCTTTCTTGGTCGGCAGGGTTCCCACGTGTATGTGGGAGGAAACATGACTTTGGCATCGTTTGCACTGGAGTTGAGGTAACTATGTATAAATCCACAGGCTCAAAGGCTCTCTATGCAAACCGGGTAGGGAACAAGCTGTTGCTCATCCTTATGCTGGGGTTCAGCATCTCCTTTGCCGCCCCTACGCTCGTTTACCCCATAGATTGGCCCGCGCAAGCCCTCACGGTAACCACCAATTTCGGCTGGAATGATCAGGGAAAGCCCACCTTGGGGACTTCCTTTGAATCTGAAGGTCCAGTGCATGCTGCCGATAGGGGAGAGCTGATCTTTAGCCACTATGGGTCCGATACCGCTTCCCGGTTGCCGAGCCCTTTGGGGGCCTGGGTTGCCCTGGATCATGGGGAGGGACTCATCAGTATATACAGCCGCCTTGAAGATACCAAGCTTCAGGAACTTCCCCAGGTGCTTGAAAAGGGGACGGTCTTAGGGGTGGCGGGCCGTTCAGGGTGGTCTACACGGCGGGGATTTCATTTTTCCTTATTTGACCGGAAGGAACGCTGCTGGGTGAACCCTTCGATGATTATTACTCCCTTACCGGATACTCGTGCTCCCACGATTCAATCGGTGGTCTTACGCAATGCAGAAGGCCGCATCATTGAACCGAATCAAATAAGCAGCATAAGCCAGGGCAAGTATACGGTGTGCGTGAGTGCCACCGATACCCGGATTGGCCCCAACGAAAACGCCCTCGCGCCTCACCGGATCCTCTGTACGGTTAACGGTAGTGAGATTGGGGCCCTCACCTTTGAAACCTACTCTGCCCGGGATGGGATCCTTATAGTGTATCGCAATGGGCTCGTGCCAGTAAAGCAGGTCTATGCCCCTGCACCAGGCTTTGAGGTCGGCGAAGTATGGGTTACCCGTGGCCAGGTAAGCTTGGAAATCATTGCCCAGGATATAATCGGCAATGCTCAGAGTGCGGTGTATCGGCTGACCGTGGAATAGGCTTGGCCTAGCGGTTTGGGAACGGGTTCCCAATTATAGCTGTTGTATGGATATAGAAAAATGTTCAAAAGGCCCCTTAAAACATGGTCAACCCCGGTTACCGGTGAACAAAGTCGGCTTATCCCCTGTATCCTCTGTGGAGGAGCGCGTTTGAGGCCTTCCCTTGCATGTGAAGGCTTTACGTATGTGCGTTGTGCCGACTGTGGCCTCGTACAGATGAATCCCCAACCCCTTGCCTCGGAAGTAGCCCGGCGTTATCAGGAAGGACATGGCGCAGATTACCTTGCCTACGAATTGGCCAATGAAAAAGCCTTCTTACAGCTCCAGGAACTGGCCTTACAGGATGCAGGTTTTACAGCCCTTGAAAATGACCTCTTTGCCCAAGGACACCGGGCCATCTTGGACGTGGGATGCGCCACCGGGGCATTGCTGGAAATTCTAAAGGATCGGGGTTGGGAGGCTACCGGGGTGGAGATCTGTACCTCTGCACAGGCTTACGCCCGAGCCGTACGGAACCTTGATGTTCGGTCCCTTCCCCTTAGGGAGAATCATTTTCCCTGCCATACCTTTGATGTGGTCCTCGCTTCCCATCTCATTGAGCATCTCAATGATCCCCGTGCCTTTATCCGAGAAGTGCACCGTATCCTCTTTCCAGGAGGATACTTCCTGCTTACCACCCCCAATATCGGGGGATTCCAGGCACGGCTTTTCAAAAACCGCTGGCGCTCGGCTATTTTTGATCACCTCTTTCTCTTTTCGATCAAAACCCTTTCACGGCTTTTACGGGATTGCGGCTTTGACGTGGTCCGGGTCTGTACCTGGGGCGGTCTTGCCGCAGGAATCGCTCCTCAGTGGCTTAAACAGCTCTGTGATCGGGGGGCAAAACACTTCGGCTTTGGCGATGTGATGGTGATCAAAGGACGGCGCCGGTAATTTGAGGGCAAGGTCGAAGCAGTCCGCAGGACCGTCATAGGGCTGGTGGAAAAGGATCTGTACCGATGGAACGAGGTAAGGGTATGCCACGGACGTATTTCTTCAGGATAGCCCGCTCATCCGAACACCACAGTACCCGCTCAAGCCGTTCCCGCAGGGTCAGCGGAAAGGGAGGAACCGGGTGGGGATCTTCCATAACCAGGGCGTCAAATTCATACCCTGCCTCAAAAGACCCAACCTGGCCAAAAAAAGAACCCCCTCCTTGGGTGCCCAAGTAAAAGACTTCCTCCAAAGTAAGGGGCGCTTCATCTCCTGCTCCCCTGCATTGGCGTAGCTTGGAAACTCCAATAGCATCGCTCATGGCTCGAAAAATTGAGGTATGCACTCCTCCTGCCACATCACTTCCCAAACCCATAGCAAGCCCTGCCTCAAGATAGCGCCGTGCCGGTGCTATCCCTGAAGAAAGGTTCATATTGGACTGGGGGCAATGGGCCACATAGACCCCTCGGCTCTGCATCAGGGCGATTTCTTCGTCCCCGGAATAAACACAGTGGGCCATAATTGTCGGTACACCGCCCCCAAAGAGATCAAACCGGGTATAGGCGTCCCCATAGCAGCTACTCTCAGGACACAGTTCCTTAACCCAGGCGATTTCCCGGAGATTCTCCGATAGATGGGATTGGAGGGGAAGCCCATAGTGCTGCTGTATCGCGGATAAGCGGCGCATCAATTCATCGGTACAAGAGGGAATAAAGCGAGGAGTCAGGATAGGTTTACAGTGCTGGTAGGGCGTGCACTGTTCGAGCCATTCCTGGGTTGAGGCCGCTGCACTGGCAGCGTCCTGTTCCCTCAGGGTATCCGGGCTGTTGCGGTCCATGTTGACCTTACCCACCATACACACCAGCCCTGAGTTCTCCAGGAGATCCATCAAAAGGAGGGTAGCCGGTACATGGACCGTTCCGAAGAGGCAGATCCGGGTATTGGGCCCTTGCTGTAAATCTTCTACCAAGGTCGTATAGGCCCTCAGCGCGTAGCTCCTATCCTGGTATTTCGCTTCCTCAGGAAAAGCCCGGGTTTCAAGCCAGTCCAGAAGCTCCAGATCCATCCCTAGGCTTCTGAAGGCAAATTGGGGGGCGTGCATGTGCAGGTCCACCAGGCCCGGTATGATGAGCTTTCCGGTATAGTCTATACAGGGAAAGAGTTTATACTCAGGGGGTAGGTGGGAAAATACCCCGGCGGATTTCCCTGCTGCACAAACCAGGAAGCTGTTTTCCGCAGTAGCCAGGGAATGCTTGGTTTGGCTATAACAAATATCCCCGTGCAGAACAAAATTAGGGTATTCCACGGTACGCTACCATTCCACCTGCAGGATGTCCCCAACCGTAACCCCGGCCCGGTTGAACCAGGACCGGGGGGTCTCTAGGGCGTACCGGGCCGAGCGGCTTGAATGGAGGGGGTTCATATCCCCGGGTTCCATATCGTGGATTTCCAGGATCCTCCCTTCAGAGGAAATAAAAGCGATAGAGAGGGGAATGAGGGTGTTTTTCATCCAGAACGACAGGATCTGATCTTTTTCAAAGACAAAGAGCATCCCCTTGCCATCGGCGAGGGTCTTTCGGTTCATAAGGCCCTGGGAGCGCTCCTGATCGGTCCGGGCAATCTCCGCACTAATCGGTACCCTCGCCCCTTGGGTGGTCTCAATGGTTAATTCCCTGGTTTCAAAAGCCAAACTTCGAGGCATACAATTAACCCCGACCAAGGCAAAACAAAGGCAGCAACTCAGGCCTATCCAGAACTGGATCCCCTGGTGAAGAGTGACCGCCCGAACAATACGGAAAAGGCCCCTAAAAGTCATTCAAAAAATCCTCTCGTATCTGGAATTCCTGAGATGCTTTTGTTTGAGCGGTATCGAGCAGTTCATTAAACACCTGCATATCTATATATGTTACCGTCAAAGGCCGTTCAATGGCGATTCTCGTATTTGCGGATTCCCAAACCGCTTGCTTCGGGTCAAGAAAATCCGGCTCACCGTATTTTTCTACAAAGACCGTGAAGATCGAATAATGATCCATCAGTTCCCTATTCATGGTAAAGGCCATGACAAAGACTTTCCCTGAACGGAGCTGAAAAAGGGCCCGCTTGATGAAGGAAAAACCCGTGGTTTCAACCAGGTTCTGCTCCCCCAGGGGCAGGAACGAAACATCCCGGTCTCCCCGAAAATTAAAGAACTCATCCTGTTTCAATGCCTCTTTGAGGTCTTCCAGGCCCATACCCAGGGAAAGTTTCCGGTATACCCGGGGAAGTTCCGGCTTTTTTTCCGCATTACCCGTGTTGGGTACCTCCTCCCCAGCCTGAGGAACATCCCGCTCCTCAGGGCCGGTTTGGGCCATTCCTAAGGAGGCGGTCAAGAAACAGCCCAAAACCAGAAGAGCGCGCAGTCGGTATATACTTATCATGGTGTTATTCCTTTTTTCTTTATTTTAATAAACATACTATCGGCTAGAAAAAGCCCTGAAAGTACCCCACTCAGGCCGGATATGCTTACTTGACCTCTGGCCCGATGCCGGCAACCCGCTTCACCGCCTTGAGGATATTCTCATAGCCCGTACAACGGCACAAATGACCGGAAAGCAGTTTCCGTAGTTCTTCATCGCGGTAGCCTTTTCCATGAGCGGCAATCTCTTCCGCAGTCATCACGAACCCAGGGGTGCAGAACCCACATTGTATGGCCCCTTCCTCAACAAAAGCCCGTTGTACCACAGAAAGCTCCCCATCTGGTTTGCTCACCCCTTCGAGGGTGCGGATTTCCTTGCCATCTGCCCAGACCGCAAGGTAAATGCAGGCATTAAAAGATTCCCCATTGATGAGCACCGTACAGGCCCCGCACTCCCCCACTTCACAACCTTTCTTTACACTGGTCAGCCGGTACTCAGAGCGAAGCATATCCGCTAAAGAGGCCCGTACATCCACCACGGTCTCCCTCGCGTTCCCATTGATGACACAACGAACCACCGCCCATTGTCTACGGCTCATAGCATACCTCCTGCATGGCGTATGGAACACCCTAAGGCCCGTTTGGTCAGCTCTTCCACCAGATGTAAGCGCAAGTCCCGGCTTGCCCGCCAGCTTGAACGGGGCTGTACATCCATGAGGGCTGCTTTACCTGCCGCATCCAGGGTCTCTCCGCTTACCCGCTGCCCCTTGACCGCGGCTTCTGCATGGAGGGCACGCATGGGTACTGGACCTGCCACCCCAAAGCCGATGCGGACCCGTTCCAGACACCCCTTATCCTCGGTAAGGCGCACATTCACCGAACAACCCAGGGTGGCGATATCCATGGCATTACGCATGGCATATTTCAGGTAATGCCCGTAACAGCACCGGTAGCTTTCCTGGGGGATCCGTATGGCGGTGAGCAGTTCAGCCTGAGCCAGGGCGGTTTTTCCTGCGGCCACATAATGGGCTTGTATGGGGACCTGGCGTATTCCCCCAGACCCCTGGTATTCCATGATCGCATCCAAGGCCATGAGGGTAGCCGCGCTGTCTGCAGAGCTTACCCCATTACAGGTGTTCCCGCCTATAGTACCGATATTCCGTATCTGGGGTCCCCCGATCAAGGAAACCGCTTCCCCCAGTACGGCCAGATGCGTTTGGATCAAGGGGTCTTGGGCAATCTGGGAAAAACTGGTGAGCGCCCCAATGCGGATAGCCCCGTCTTCTTCAAGGGCTATGCCCCGGAGGGTATCCAGTTTCTGTATACTCACCAGCACTGACCCGGCAAGCCTGCCCTCCCGCACTTGAATCAGCACATCGCTTCCCCCCGCGATGATCCGGGCCTCCGGGTGTTCCTCCAAGAGGGCAAGGGCGTGTTCCAGGGTCTCCGCTTCATATAAAGCTGCTATATCATACATCCTTTGCTTCCCCTTCAGTTTCTTGTATATACGCCCTGTATCATATAAGCCCAGCTTGCTTAAAGGCAGGTACTAACACATGAGGCGTAAGCGGAATGCGGGGTATCCCCACCCCTGTGGCATGGAGGACCGCATTACGAATCGCCGGAGCTCCTGGTACAGCCGGAGGTTCTCCCAAGGCTTTACTGCCGTACGCGCCGGTAGGTTCATAGTTTTCCACAAACGCCGTAGCTAGGCGGGGATGATCCATGATGGTAGCCAGCTTGTAATCCAGAAACGTACCGTTTAAGAGCCTGCCGGTCTTGGGATCATAGATGAGCTGTTCTGAGAGGCCGTACCCAATAGCCATACTCATGCCCCCATGCACCTGGGCCTGGGCAAGCTGGGGATTGAGCAGCCTGCCGCAGTCATGCAGGTTGATCATATCCAGGAGCCGGACCTTTCCCAAAGGGAGGTCCACCTCGACCTCCGCAAAGGCGCAGCCGAAACTGTAGGCATTGCTCTTGGCCTGCAGCGTGGTTTCTGCGGTGAGGTGTTCCGCATGGATCGGGCTGTAGAGCACCTCAGTGGCCAGTTCTCCCAGGCTCATCAAGGGCTTGTTATGGAGGGACTTCAAGAGGATGGTTCCTGCGCTGATATCCAGCGCGGATGCTTGCATCCCCGTGTAGGTCTCCGCAAGGCAGAGGATCTTTTCCTTGAGCAGCAGCGCAGTCTTCTGCACTGCCATGCCCCCCACATAGCTTTGACGGGACCCATAAGCTCCGGTACCAAAGGGGGTAATGTCCGTGTCCTGGGTGCTTATCACATGTACCTGTTCAAAGGGAACCCCTAAGGTTTCGCTGGTCATCTGGGCAAAGATCGTATCCGCCCCTTGGCCGATTTCCGTTTCCCCCAGTTGGATCTGCACGCTTCCGTCCTGATTCAATACCATCCTGCAGGAGGACACTTCAATGGAAATAGGCCATACCCCGGTATTGTACCAAAACAGGGCCATACCCACTCCCCGCCGCAGGGGGCCGGTCTGATGCTGATAGGCCTGCCGTTTCTCCTCCCAGTGTATATAGGCTTTGCCCTGTTCCACACACTGATGAAAGGAGTCAAAATAGTTGACATTCTTGGAAAAGGGATCCTGAAAGCCCTGGGGCATGAGGTTCATAAAACGGAATTCGATAGGGTCCAGGTTAAGGGCCTTGGCCATATCGTCCATGTGGGATTCAATGGCAAACACCGCCTGGGGGGTACCGTATCCCCGCATAGCCCCGGCAGTAGCGGTGTTCGTATAGACGGTAAAAATGGCAACCTTTCGGGCCTTTTCATCCTGGTACAACTGTCGGAACACGTTGGTTCCTTTGGCGGCAATGCTATGTCCGTGGGAACCATAGGCCCCTTGGTTGGCGTATGCCCTATACTGCCGGGCCACCAGCCTGCCATTGGGACGCAAGTATGAGGAGAGGCGGATCTGCATCCCGTGCCGCACCCGGGTGGCAAAAAAGACCTCCTCCCGGCTTAATTCCAGCTTCACCAGGCGCCCCCCTAAACTCAGGGAGAGGTAGGCATTGAGGGGCTCATAGAGGGCATCCTGTTTGTTACCAAAGCCGCCCCCTACAAAGGGCTTGATGATCCGCACCTGACCCCAGGGCAGGCCCAGGGCTTGGGCTACAATGCGCCGTACAATATGGGGAATTTGGGTAGAGGAGACCACCACCAACCGACTGTTTTCCATGTAGGCAAAGGATACCACCGGTTCAAGATGACAGTGCTGCACCGACGGGGTTTCATAGGTCTCTTCAAAGTGCAGGAGCCCAGGCTCCTGAATCGCGGCTTCAAAATCCCCTTCTTCCAGCGCGGTATGCTTGAGCACATTACCGGGGCAGCCCTCGTGGATCAACGGGGCCCCTTCCTGCATTGCTGCTTCTGGGGTGAGCAGGATAGGATAGGGCTCGTAGTCCACCTTGATGGCCCGCAGGGCCCGGGTAGCGGCTACTTCGTCCGCTGCCACCACCGCGGCAATGTCATCTCCGTAAAGCCGGACCCGGCGGTTTAAGAGTTTACGGTCTGCCGGATCTTGATGAGCCGGATCCGTTGACCAGGGGTGCCCGGCAGTGGGGAAGGGGATATCCGGCACCTCAAAGCAGGTAAAGATCCGGACCACTCCAGGGATCTGGGCAGCCTCGGTCGTATCTATGCGGATTACCAGTCCGTGGGCAATAGATGCATGGAGGACCTTCCCAATAAGGGCATGCCGCTCAACCAGGTCGTCGGTATATTTAGCCCTGCCGGTAACCTTTTCATAGGCGTCAACTCGGGGAACGCTTTGTCCGATGCTCATCTTTTAATACTAACACAAGGGCCTGGGGCGGGTAAATTGGGTGGCTGCCTCTGGCCAGGGCATCGGCGTTTACGCTAAGAACAAGGCCTCATACAGGAAACCCGAATCCAGGGCAGCGTGCATCATACGCCGTTTGGCACCGACCCCTTTCTTTCCTATCTTCATTTTCCTCAGCCGGTGTAACGCCATCTTCCTTCAAGGTGCATGATCCGTCCGGATCAGGGGTAAGAAAAAGCCGGATGTCTTCGCTCTGGCGTAGATTTTTTACCTGAGGTTCAGGTTAGTTGCAGGAAATTGGCAAGGCGCCGGCATCGGCTGTGCTCAACCTGTGAGCCGGGATTTCTTCTGTCGAATTCATGTATGATTAACCTATGCGTATAGGAGGCTACTATGGCAGAAATAATACAACCCCAAATGGGGTTGAATTTCGAGCAGGTATGGGCGGCGCTCATGGAGAACCGCCAGCAACTGAAGGAGGCTCAACAGGAAGCCGACCGAAGAATGAAGGAGACCGACCGGCTTATCCGGGAACTGCGGGATGACGGCAAGGAAACCGACCGGCAACTGGAGGAGACCGATCGGCTCTTTCGAGAGTCGAAAGCCGAAACCGATCGGCTCTTTCAAGAATCACGTGCCCAAACCGACCGAACCATAGCCACCATGAGCCGGGAACTTAACCAGGCAATCGGAAAACTCGGTAACCGCTTCGGTGAGTTGATTGAGCATTTAGTCTCTCCCAATGTGCTGGAAAAGTTCACCGCACGGGGGTATACCTTTAGCCGAACCAACACCCGGGTCAAGTACAAAGACCCGAACACCGGCAGAACCCTTGCGGAAGTTGACGTGCTGCTTGAAAATGGCGACTGCATGTTGGCGGTGGAGATTAAAGCGGATCCCTCAATTGAGGATGTCAATGACCATATCAACCGTATGGAAACGCTGCGGGTGTATGCTGACGCTCATCATGACAAGCGGGAGTATCTGGGAGCCATAGCCGGAGGGATTATCGGGGACGATGTCAAGAACTACGCCCTAAAGAAGGGTCTGTATGTGCTGGAACAGTCAGGGGACACGGTACATATTAGCGCCACCCCTGAGTCGTGGAAGCCTCAACGGTGGTGAGGAGGATGGAAGAACCGTTTGGCCAGCCTTGGGACCAAGTGTATGTAACGTGAGTTCGGCAATATGGGGGTCTGACCCATTGTCAGGAGAAAGCTAACAGGGTTGTCGGAAGAGAGCTGACAGCGTTATCGGGAAGATAGCCCACGATATAGCTCAGTACGCCCCGCCAGTAGTAGAAACGCAAGGATGTGCTCCTTTATCTCTGACCATGCAGCCCCCCCAATACGCCTACCGCAGGTGCAATCCAGACCAGCAGCCACTGCAAGGTGTTTGATCCTAAGCGCCATGCGGCGTTTGGCGCCGACCCCGCTCTTTCCCCCTCCCCGTGCTTCTGTAAAGGCTATCACGATTAGGTCTATCGGTTTGTGCCGGATATTCCCGTATGCCCTGCGCCGGGGATCGTTTATCTGTTCCGGATAATCTATGACCCGTGCAAGGTCATGTATGCTTATGCTCCCCATCATGCCCTCCTTACTGCTGAAAAGTAAACGCCGGCGCCTTATGCCTCTGGAAGCTTTCAGGGGGCCTAGGTTTTTAAAATTATGTGCGCTGGCCCTGGGGGAGAGAGGGCTTATTGACCCAAGGGCACAAGCCATGATGTAGTATAGTATCGGTCTGAATCGAACATACCGTAAGGATACACTATGGATATATGGCAACACAGGTTTTCTGTGGCTTTCAAAGATATAGATCCCTCGGATCGGCTCACCTTAGGGGCGGTTTTTGAGTATTTTCAGGAGGCTTCCATTAACCATGCAGAGCACTTGGGCGTAGGCAGGGCGTCTATGGCCCAAAGCGGCCAGGTATGGATACTCTCTCGTATATCCGTGGTCCTTGACCGGCGGCCTCAGTATAGAGAAACCCTTACCCTGCGTTCTTGGCCTCGGGGGACGGAAAAGCTCTTTGCCCTTAGGGATTACGATATCCGGGATGCGTCAGATACTCCCCTGGTTCGGGGGAGAAGCGGTTGGCTTATTGTGGATAGGGAAAAACTCAGGCCCCTGCGTCCTTATGAAGTGGTGGAAAAGCTCCCTTTGAACCAGGGCTTTGATGCCTTGCCAAAGGCAATGTCCGCCCTCAGTGTCCGGGACGGGCTTAACAAGGTTGGGGAGCGAAGGGCAGCGTATTCGGATATCGACTATAACAGACACGTTAACAACACTCGGTATATCCAATGGATTCAAGATATTACCGACCCAGCACTCCTGGAACAGGCATCGTCCATGCATCTGGATATTAATTACCTCGGTGAGGTTAAGGGCGGAGCAATCACCGAATTATGGTCTGCTCCCTTAAAAGGAGCAGAAGAGGGCTCTAGATTCGCTTTTGAGGGGCGACGACAGGATGGGCCAGTTGTGTTCCGCGCGGAACTACGGCTAGTGCCCTAACCTTTGACTATACTCGACTTTCACCGTAATTGCAACCGAGCGCCACAAAGGGCGAGGATCGCCTCTGCGGTTTCCTCAGGTCTTTCTTGATGGGGGAGGTGGCCCGCACCGGGAATCAGCCGATACTCCGCATCAGGCCGAAGGCTTCTGAGGGTATCCGCGGTATGCAAGGGCAGAATCCGGTCTTTTTCACCCCAGAGGATGAGGATGAAACCGGGAAAAGTCCGGATCCGCGTGCTGAAACGGGAAACCCCCCATAGGTGGGTCCACAGTAGGCTCCGCAGGGTCCCGAAATAGGCTCGTTCCTGAGTAGGGCTGTCTACCCTGGCTATGACCCGCTCCCACAAAAACTGCTGGTCTGCTTCAGGAAGACCAGCCAAGTCCCCATAGTAACCATAGAGGGACCGATACGCGGCGTGGTGATCGGTTCTCAATCTCCGATACCATTGTTTGCCCACCCAAGGAAGCGCGCTCAGCATCCGTCTCGGATCAAGGCTCCTGCCTGTGGGGAGGCAGCCGTCCAAGAGGATAAGCCCCTTGACCCTATCGGGCCGGGCAAAGGCCCCAGCCTCGGCGATGATACCACCCATGGAACTGCCCACCAATACCGCAGGGCCGGTCTTCTCCAGCAGCCGGAGTACCGCCTGAGTATGCTGTTTCAGACTGCTGGAAGAGCGGGTCCGAGACCGGCCAAAACCGGGGAGATCCAGGGCCAGTACCCGGTAATAAGGACGCAACCGTGGAATGAGGTGGCGCCAGGAATCCGCTTCATCCCCAAGCCCATGGATCAGCATGATAGCGGGTTTACCCGGTCCTTGGGTGTCATAATAAAAGAGGGTTTCCTCATCCCCCTTAAGGGCTAAGACCTTTCCTAGGGCCGCCAGGGAAGGCCACATCCGCATACTATTCATTTCTTATAGTATACTACCAAGCCTGCGGGCTGCAAAATGCAAAGCCCCTTTATGGCTGATTTACCACCCCCGTGAATAATACCTGATTACCCCCGTCAGTGGTACGGCCGTATAATATAAACACAAATGGTTTATCGCAGATCATTTCAAATTGCTCTCTCGGTGGATTCTCCCCCGATGACGTTGCTCCTTCCAAGATCGTTACCGCAGCGGCGGTCGTCCCTTTTTCGTCGACCTGGATCACCGCTTTGTGTATCGCGTCGCGAAGGAATACATCCGCTTCCTGTATCAGTCCGGTCAGGGAATTATGTTCAAACAGGGGAATGCCCATGGTTATCAGTATATCCTTCAGCCGCATTACATCCCCGTCAATGGAAAACCGCGGCAGGAGCAATTTTCCATCGGCAAGTTTTGAACCGTTTTGTATCGCGAGAAAATAATCGCTGGTCAGGGATGCCAGCAGTCCTGTCGCGTTCCCGTCCTTGGGAAGCAGAATATAGAGTCCGCTGTCTGTCTTAAAACTCAATGGTATGGCTTGCAGTTTTTCATCTTCAAAATAGATTTGCCTCTCTCCCTCCCGCAGCATATAAAACGCCTGTGTTTTTCTTCCCCCGGGAGCATAAAATGTATCCGGTTTGGTTTTGTTCGGGTCAAATTCCCAACTCCACCGGTCGAAAAAATAAACGGCGTTGGCAAGAACCACCAGCGTTTCAGGTTCAAATTCCGGTATTATGTTCTGAATCATCCCATTGGTGTTTTTGTCTACCCAGTCGTTTACTTCGGTAACGGCCGTGGGGGACTCAAAATCCACATGTATGGAACTGCCCCGGTAGTAATCCATAAAGGCCTGCGCAAAATCATTTTCGATTTTTAGATCATAATCAACAAAAATCGCATTGGCTATTTTAATAGGGTCGTGGTAGTTCCCCTGTCCGTACATCTCCTCATATTCCTTATATCGCTGCCGCGTCAAATCATACAACATACGCGAGACCCCGTTGTTTATATCCGCATCTTCAAGGTCCGGCACACACAACGCCCTGAGTAAATCTGCTTTGTATTGAACCTTGACCGCATTGACCAGCGCCGTCAAGGGGATCCAGACTGAAAGGGGCGAACAAACCAAATTGTTTGTTGTACCCTTTTGTGCCGCAAGGGCCGCGCTCAACTGAAAGGCAAAATCATTTGCCCCGTTAGCAACCGAAACAGCAGCCGGATTAAGGTCTTCCGTCCGCTGAAGCTCCTTTGGAATTACCTGTACAACTTTTATTGCGGTATAATCATCAAGACCGCCGTTGATTTCAGGAGTACATCCCCAAAAAGGGTATAATAAAAGAAAAAAGAATCGTCCTGAAATAGCAAAGCATGGTTTGTGTCTCATGTTTTTCACCTCTAAAAAATAATAGTAGCGATCCACAAAGTATGATGGAAACTTTCTGGTATTAATCCAAGAAGAGCTCATTCACGGTAATATAATGAATTACATTCATTGATCATGAGCCGTTTTTATTGCATCATACTTTGCAGATCACCTCCCATATTTTTACTAATAAGTAAAGTTATTTTCAACCGTTCATTACCGTTTCATGGTAAAAGGGTAAATCCCGGCGAGCTCAGGCTTACTGCAGCTCCTCGTCAAAACACCGGGGCACTTTGCCTTCTCTATGGGTAATGCTGTATTCTTCATCTCCACCGGAGTTCCCCGTTTCCCTTGACCCTCATGCCCCTTGATGGTAAGGTCATAATAAAGGAGGCATATATGGGTGATCCCAAGGGCTTTTTAAAAATACGGAGGAAGGTTTCCGGGTACCGGCCCGTGGAAGAACGGGTCAATGATTACAGCGAGGTAGAGGTAGAACTCCTGGATGATGAACGGCAGGATCAGGCAGCTCGATGTATGGATTGCGGCGTACCCTTTTGCCATTGGGCCTGCCCGATCTCCAATGTGATGCCTGAATGGCAGGACCGCTTGTACCGAGGGGACTGGTCAGGGGCCTGGGCCTTGTTGGAAGACAATAACCCTTTCCCGGAATTTACCGGTCGGGTTTGCCCGGCTCTCTGCGAGGCTTCCTGCGTGCTCGGTGCCAATGATGATCCGGTAACGATCCGGCAGAATGAACTGGCGATCATTGAACGGGCCTTTGCCCTGGGACTGGTCATCCCCCGGCCTCCCCGGAAGCGGAACGGGAAACAGGTGGCCATCCTGGGAGCAGGACCTTCCGGGCTTGCTGCGGCCTATTACCTTAACCGGGCGGGTTTTTCGGTTACGGTGTACGAAGCGGACCGGAAGCTGGGAGGGTATCTTCGTTACGGAATACCGGATTTCAAGTTGGACAAGAGTTTTATCGACCGGCGTATTCAGATCATGGAAGCCGAGGGGATCACCTTTAAAACCAATGCTCCTGTAGGTTCGGGCCGTTACGGGTTCGGCACGGTTTCAGAAGGGGCCCAGTCTATCGAAGCAAAAACCGTGGAAGCATCCTCTGATCTGGTGCTGCTCACTATCGGCGCCCGGGAGCCTCGGGACATCAGCGTTCCGGGACGGGAAAACGCCGGCATTGTGCAGGCCCTGGATTACCTTTCCCTTCAAAATCGTACCTTGGCAGGAGAAGCCCGGGGCATTGAACCTATCACCGCTTATGGGAAACGGGTGGTGGTTATAGGCGGTGGGGATACCGGCTCGGATTGCGTGGGTACTGCCAATCGTCAAGGGGCCTTGCGGGTAACCCAGATCGAGGTGCTCCCCAAACCGCCGGAGCATCGTCCCCCAGAAGAACCCTGGCCCCTCTGGCCTCGGGTGCTTAAAACGTCAAGTTCCCACCAGGAAGGAGGGGAGCGGCTCTGGTGGGTCAACACCAAAGCCTTTATAGGCCGAGGAGGGAAGGTAGAGGCTATCCATGCGGTTAAGGTAAACTGGACGAATCAGCAGGGTAGGCAGGTCATGACGGAGATTCCGGGTTCGGATTTTGAGATTGGCGCGGACCTGGTGCTGCTGGCTATGGGTTTTACCCATGTGGTACAGGAGGGCCTGGTGAAGGATTTTGGTCTTGAACTGGATGAGCGGGGCAATATCCGTACCCGGGGCAGCTTCCACACCTCAAACCCCAAGGTCTGGGCGGCAGGGGATGCCCGGCATGGGGCGAGCCTCGTGGTACGGGCTATCGCGGACGGCCGGGCTGCGGCAGAAGCGATCATCAAGAGCCTGTAAGGGATGTTCCTAAAGGGGCTCCAGTAGAGGGCTCCGTGAAGGCCCTTGAAAAATATAGTCCTCATGGTATAATGCAAGAGTCATATTTCAAAGGATCGGGTTGTTCTATAATTTTAGATATGTTTTCTATAGAGAAGGCACAATCAACACTATATGAACGAACAGATGACGATGAAATTGTTCAAACCATGAATACGGAAATATCAGTACAGGGGCTCATTCAGAAAGCCTATGACAGCCTGAAAGTCTCTGATGCCACTTCAGCCCTGAAGGTATTGGAAGAAGCGCTTAAAATTGATTTTGAGCACCCAGAAGTGGTCTACGCCTTAAAGTGTCTTAATTGGTGGCTTGATCGGATCAAGCGCTTGCCCGAATTCGCTGATCCCTATGAACGAGGGGGATTTATCCTTTCCCAATGGAAATCCTTCTATAGCTTTCTGGATCGTATTGGTGAGGCCTATGACCCTTGTCAGTATGCACTGCGGCGTTTTGTTTTTTCCACTGCCCTGCAATCCTTTCAAAATGTACTGGGAGACGGGGTCAATCAACATGATCCGGGACTCTTGTTGCAGGTAGGCCGTTGTTATAAGGGGGTGGGGAACTACGATTTGGCGATTAAGTACCTGGAACAGGCGGCCCGGTTTAAACGGGAGGATGGAGAAACCCTCTCAGAACTCGCGGATGTGAATGCCCTCTTAAACGAAACCAGGGCTGCCAAGGTGCTGTTCCGGGAAGCCTTTTTTTTGGATCCCCAAGGCATTGATCTGCGGTCTATGGAATCGGAGATGATCATCCGGCTTCGGGACTGGGTAAAGGAACTGGGCTATGAGGGAGCGGAGCTTGCCGAATGGATCCCGATTTATGGGTGTCTTTTGGGGGTATTTTCAGTCAAGCGGGTGTTAAAACAGGTGGAACTGGGCAGATTAAAACAATCCATTTTTACCTTGGAAAATGAACTCCGCAACCAGCAGGATACTACCATGCTCCTAAAGCCGCGGCTTATTAACCGGTATTTTTGGCTTATCGATCACTATGAGCATGTACGGGAAGATAGCAGTGTGATTGAAGAGACCATGCTCAAGATTAAAGTCATAGATCCGGGGATATATGAACGGTACCGGAATTAGGGGTCGATGGAAAAAGTTCCCTGTTTTTATGTAATAAATGTGTGGTTATAATGGAGCAGGATCCTGCTCCAGGCTTGATTGTAGTGCCCCTAGGGCGAGGAGTTATGAGATGTCTGAAGCTCTCCTTAAAAACGTACAGGAAATGCTGAATGAGGAAAAGTGGACCCGAGCCACCCTCAGTAATTATTCTACCAACCAGTTCAAGGACTTGGATCTTATCCTGAAAGAGGCGCTGGAAGCACGGGTCTATGATGACCTCAAGAAGAACTGCGATGAACATCTGGTGCATACCAAGAACAGCATCATCGCCCTCTATCTTTCAGGAATGATCGCCCTCTCCCGGCAGATCATTGATGATGCCGCCTTGATCAACCTGGTAACCATTTTTGTGGACAACCATAAATGGAGCATCGTTCGGTATCTCTGTGAGCGGATCCTGGATTACGGTGAATCCAAGTTCGCCCTCCGCACCCTGATAAACTGCTATAAGAACGAGAACCAGGAAGAAGCCATTTATGGCATCTGGGAACGGCTCGTTAAAGTTGATCTGGAAGAGGCGGATATCGCCAAATCCTTGGGGGAATACTTTGAAACCCAGGGAGATAGGGAAAGTGCGGTGGATTACTATAAAAAAGCCCTGCATCGGTACATCAATAAACAGCTCTTTACCAATGTCAAGGAGATTTGGGAGAAACTCCTGGGGTATTGCCCGGAGGATATTGATTTCTTTCTCCACGTGGAGAAGAAGATCGCCCGAAACATCAGCGAGGATAAGGCGGTCCTGCTCCTGCAAGACGTGTACGCCTCTTGTAGGAAGCGGGATGATATTAACACCGCCATCAGCATCTTAAAACTGATCCTGCAATACGATGAACGGGATAACCAGGCGCGAAAAGAGATCATCGACTGTTTCAAAAAGAAATACGCCCAGCACAGCCAGCTCGAAGAATACATCCGGGTCGCCAATCTTTCCCAACATTGGCGAAATGTCCATGAAGCCATCACGGACTTTGAGAAACACATTGCCTTTGATAAGGGCAACTTCGTGTATCACCGGACCTGGGGGGTTGGGCGCATCGCCAGTGTAAAGGGGGATGAGATCGTCATTGATTTTGCCAAGAGGCGGGAACATGCCATGTCCCTTAAAATGGCGATCAATGCCCTGCAAACCCTGTCGAAGAACCATATCTGGGTTTTAAAGGCCACCCAGAAAAAGGAAAAACTCCACGAGCGGATCAAAACCGACTTTGCCTGGACCCTTAAAACCGTGATCAAGAGCTTTGATAATGCCTGTGACATTAAGCGGATTAAAGGGGAATTGGTACCCTCGGTGCTTTCCCTGGGGGAATGGACCACCTGGAGCTCCAAATCCCGGGAGATCCTCAGAACGGATCCTTCTTTTGGGGTCAGTCCTGAAAACATTGATGTCTATACGGTCCGGGAACGGCCTATCAGCATCGAGGAAAAACTCTTTAACGAGTTTAAGGCGGAACGGAATTTCTTTGACCGGGTGGAGACGCTGCGGAACTATGTGGCGCAGAAAAATGCAGAACTGGATTCGGAATATTTTACCGAAATGTTCGCCTATTTTACCGGGTATCTTCGGTCCCCCAGTCAGATCAATGAACAGGTCCTGGCTTCCTATCTTCTGGTAAAAGATCTGATAGGTACCTATCCCCATCTCGGGACAGCCCTCTCTCTGAATTTCGTGGATATTTTTAATGCGATTGATGATATACCGATGCTGTTTTCAAATTTAAAGGACACTAAATTAAAAGAAGCCTTCTTGCATCATATCAAGCTCTTTATACCCCAATGGGCAGATGAGTACGTCCAACTCTTCCCCTATGCCCTACTCAATTCCATCATCGCGAACCTCGAGAAAGAGGGGCATGAAGCCAAGCTGGTATCTATGGTGGTAAGTTGTTTTGAAAACTACCGGGATTATAAAGAAGCTGCGGTATGGTTGTTTAAAAACAGCAAGGAAAGTCCTTGGTTTAAAAAAGCCGGAATTCCTGAGGAAAAACAGCTCATCACCCTCATCCATATCCTGGATATTACCTACCGGGACATAGAAAATCACCGGGATACTGCAGAAAATCGGAAGATCAACAAACAGGTGTATACCCTCTTGTTTAAGGAAGGGCTCCTCCACACCTTTATTGATGGGGCGGATCCAGATACCATCATCCGGATATACACCTTCATCAACGATGTGAAGGACCTGGATCCTACGGATAAGTTCAAATTACGGAACTGTATTCTGGATAAATACCCGAACTTCAAATTCTTCGGAGATGTGGAGAAAACGGTGATCACCCGGGGGCTTATGGTTACTGCCGCGATGTATGAGGAAAAACAGCGGCAGTTGGCTCATATCGTGGAGGTGGAGGTCCCGGCCAATTCCAAGGAAATCGCCTTTGCCCTGTCCCTGGGGGATCTTCGGGAGAATGCGGAGTACAAGGCGGCAAAGGAAAGACAGGAACTCCTCAATGCCACGGTGGCAAAACTCAAAGACGAAATTGAACGGGCCCAGCTCTTTGATCCAGGGACGATCAATACGAACCGGGTATCCTTCGGGACCAAGGTTACCTTGGTAAACAGCGTTAACGGTACAAGAGAGGAGTATACCATCTTGGGCCCTTGGGAATCAGACCCGGAAAACCGGATCATCTCCTATCTTTCCCCCTTTGGAGGGACCCTTTTAAATAAATCCCCGGGACAAGAGTTTGATTTCTCCATACATGAAGAGAAAGTTTCATATAAGGTAGAATCCATTGCCGCTGTATCTTTTTGAGGGGTTGGTTCTTTTAAAAGGGTATGGTGCAGGGATTGGTGAAAGCAGCCTAGGCGAGACTATAATGATTTGAGGTTTAGTACAGAGCATATATCCCCTAAAGCACTAAGATAGGTAGTACCGTATCTATGAAGAAACTAGTATTTGCCCTTATATGGTCGTTATATATGAGTTTTTTGCTCCCCGGTCAGACGGATCCTTCCGGTGGAATCCCCAGGGAGCCTATGGATCTGGTAGTGCTCCTAGATACCTCATCCAGTATGAGCGGTTTTTACCAGGCACTGAGTACCTTTATAACCGGACCCTTGCTGCAAGAATTCTTAGGCTTAGGGGATACTTTTCACCTTATCTCTTTTTCCGACAAGGCCCGATTGGAAATTTCCCGGCGTATCGAAGTGCAGGGAGATCTGGAAGTCATCATCGGCCGTATGTTGCTGCTCTACCCCCTGGATCCCTATTCGGATATTGCAGGCGCCCTTGCCTATACGGAGGGATATGTTTCTTCTCTGCCGGGGAGCAGAAATAGGACCATGCTGTTACTCTCCGATGGGGATCATAACCCGCCGCCAGGCTCCTCGAGTGTAGATGCTGCAGGATTGCAAAGCCTCATCCGGGATATGCAGAACCGTTTGAGCTGGCGTGGGATTCGTTTTGAGTTCATCCAGGTTCCCGAAGGGATGAGCCGCAGGCCCCGCCCGGCCCTTACCCCGGTGCAGCCTGTCCCGGCTCCGGCTTCCCAAGCCCCAGCCCTGGTGCAGCCTCGAACCGCAACGGTCCCCCCTCCCAGCTCCGCACCTCAGGCCCCAACTCCGGTAGTTCCTCAAACCAGGGCCCCTCCAACTCAGGCTCCGGTAGCTGTTGAGCTTGCTCCGCCACCACCCGCATCCGCGTTGCAAATACCGATCCTTATCCCTGAACCAGACCCGTTCATGGACCTTTTCCCTGAAGCTGCACTGTCCTCGGACCACGAGCAGGAGAACGCCCCCCTGCCCTTTACCGATGAACCGGTGGACACCCCTTCTGGAGTACCGGAACGCCCAGACCCTGCAGAAGCCCCGGAAAGCGCCGGGGGACCTGCTGAGGCAGCGGTCCGGTTCCCGCTGATCTTCATCAATACAGGGTTCGGGATCGTGGCTGCCCTGATTATCCTCATCATCATTGGACTCCTCTCCAGGCGGCTTCAGGACGCTCCTAACCGGATGCTGGCCCATGGTACGGAAGCGCCGGGGTTTGAAGGACCGCCGATGCTATCCTTGTTTGTAAAGGATCAGAGCGCCACTTTAGGCAAACGGAACCTGCATATCCTTAAAGCAGGGTATTCGTTAAGCTTGGGAGGGGGTAGCTCGGATTTTCTGATACTCCTCGTACCGGTACCGCCCCGTATTGCCCGGGTGTATTTCGATGGGACCTCTTACTGCTTCATTCCCCAAAAACCCCAGTTCTTCCCGGATATTGGTTCCCAGGTACTACAGGATTGTATCGGAAAGACCATACGGATCATCTCTGAGAAGAACTATGAGCTGCATATACGGATAGAACGGCGGGAAGACCCTTGGTATGCCCTAAGCCGTTTGCTGAGTTCCATTACCTTGCCCGGCTAGGCAGTCCCTGTTTTATGATTCCACCCTGGCGGGGCAATCGGAGACTTACCAGCTCTAATGGGACGCATTTGGGTGGACGTTACGCTGTTAGTTTGAAACATGATTCTGCCCAATGAGGGGTATAAAAATGGCATTGACATCATCAAAAATCCCCATTATAATAAAATCATAAGTCCATCACGCTTTAGAGTAGTCTTTACGTTGTGGATACATTAAGACCTTACGGATAAGGGGCAGCGAAGCGGAAAGCGCGTTCTCCTGATTCGCCGAGGGCAGAAAGGGGCCTGCCGCAATGGGGTATGGTGTCTTGGCGTGTGTATCTGCCTTCGGGGAAGTTCCTCGAAGGCTTTTTTTTGGAGGTAGCCATGAAACGTATTGCCCTTATCAGCGCCCTGTTGGACGAACCAAATGAGCATGGAGGATTATTATGTACGATGTAAAATCAAAGAAAGCGGCAGAATTTATTTCCAGCGAAGAAGTACGTTCCACACTGGAATATGCGGAGCATGTGAAAAATGACAAGGCTGTCGTTGACGGCATACTCGCGAAGGCGCGTGAGGCAAAAGGGCTTTCACACCGCGAAGCGGCAGTACTCCTTGCCTGTAACAACAAAGATACGGTAAACGAAATTTACGATCTTGCCTTTGACATCAAGCAGCAGTTTTACGGAAACCGTATTGTGCTTTTCGCGCCGCTCTATCTTTCAAATCACTGCGTTAATGGCTGCCTGTACTGTCCGTATCACTACGGATCGGATATGGTCCGCAAAAAACTAAGCCAGGACGAAATTCACGCCGAAACTATCGCGCTCCAAAATATGGGACATAAGCGGCTTGCGATTGAGTGCGGCGAGGATCCGGTGAATAATCCTATAGAGTATATACTCGAAAGCATTGATACGATATACGGTGTTAAACACAAGAACGGCTCAATACGGCGGGTGAATGTCAATATTGCCGCAACAACTATCGAGAACTACCAGAAATTACGCGATGCCGGCATTGGCACCTATATTCTGTTTCAGGAAACCTATGAGAAACAAGGTTATGAACGGTTGCATCCGAAAGGGCCCAAACACAATTTTGCATACCACACCGAAGCCATGGACAGGGCAATGCTTGGCGGTATTGATGATGTAGGACTCGGCGTTCTTTTTGGCCTTGAGAATTACGCCTACGAGTTTGCGGCGCTTCTTATGCACGCCGAACATCTGGAAGCGTGTTTCGGCGTTGGGCCCCATACGATAAGCGTTCCCCGCGTAAAACCCGCTCAGGGTGTTGATCCTCATGCATTTGACGGCAGCATAAGCGATGAACTTTTTGAAAAGATCGCGGCCTGTATTCGCATAGCCGTGCCCTATACCGGCATGATCATCTCTACGCGGGAAAGTCAAACCGTCCGTGAAAAGCTGCTGCGCGCGGGTGTGTCGCAGGTGAGCGGCGCGTCCCGAACTTCTGTTGGCGGTTATGACGAAAAGACTATTGATGATGAAGATACACGGCAGTTTGTTGTTTCCGATACCCGCTCCCTTGACGATGTTATCAAATGGCTCATTGATCTGGGGTATGTTCCCAGTTTCTGCACCGCTTGTTACCGTGAGGGGCGCACCGGGGACCGTTTTATGGAACTATGCAAGAACAAACAAATCCTTAACTGTTGCCATCCGAATGCTTTAATGACGCTTAAGGAATATTTGGTGGATTACGCCGCGCCGCAAACACAGGCTGCCGGGGAAAAACTGATTGAAAAAGAACTATATAGTATCCCGAAAGAAAAAGTCCGCACTATAGTGCGTAAAAATCTTATAAACATTCAAAGCGGCCAAAGGGATTTTTATTTTTAGTTTGTGTGTGCAAGGGAGGGTCATGATGCCTATCGAACCCATACCCGACCTTACAACACCGCATCCTCGGAGAAAAGTCAAGAGGGGTAGCATACATGAAAAATACCTCCTTTACAGAAGGGAAAAACCATTGTACCGTAACAAACAGTCAGGAGGAGCGTTAAACATCATGATTGATTTGACCCTTAATAAACCGGTTCTGGAAAAGAACATCCGCAAAGCCAAGGAAAAGGGAGTGATCATTCCCACCTTCGCACAGCTACAAGACCCTGGGCAGATCCCCCAGGCCATCAAGGAAAAGCTAAAAACCATCGGCTTGTGGGATGTGGATCCCCTGAACCTTTTCAGAATCAGTTGGAAAAATGAGCCCAAAGCATCCGGCGGGCTGTACGGAAAGCCCAATATGATTGAACTACCCCCAAGCCTCACCGGGGTCAAGGCCCGGATCATCTGCATGGTGGGGAAGTTCTTTCCCACAGGCTGCCACAAGGTAGGAGCCGCTTTCGGCTGCCTCGTGCCACGGCTGGTAACCGGACAATTCGACGCCTCACGCCAAAAAGCAGTCTGGCCTTCCACAGGTAATTACTGCCGGGGAGGGGCCTTTAATTCCAAGCTCTTGGCCGTGGATTCAGTGGCCATCCTCCCGGAAGGGATGAGCCGGGAACGGTTTGATTGGCTTAAAACCATGGCCGGGGAAATCATCGCCACCCCGGGTACGGAATCCAATGTGAAGGAGATCTTTGACAAGACCCATGAACTGAAAGCCACCCGGAAGGATGTGCTCATCTTCAATCAGTTTGAGGAAATGGGGAACTACCTTTGGCACTACCAGGTAAGCGGCCAGGCCATTGCCGAAGCCTTTGAAGGCATCAAAGGTGCAGGGGACACCTTTGCCGGGGTTTGCCTCAGCTCTGGTTCTGCAGGGACCTTGGGGAGCGGGGATTACCTCAAGCAACGGTACCCTCACAGTAAGATCGCGGTGGGGGAAGCCCTGCAATGCCCTACCCTTCTCAACAACGGGTTCGGCGCCCACCGGATCGAGGGCATTGGGGACAAGCACGTCCCCTGGGTGCACAACGTGAAAAACACGGACTTGGTTATTGCCATCGACGATGCCGACCCCATCGCGCTTTTGCGGCTGTTCAACGAAGCCGCGGGTAAAACCTACTTGGCTGAAGAAGTAGGGTTACGCCCTGAGCAGGTGGAGGTCCTTTCCTATATGGGCATTTCCGGTATTGCCAATATGCTGTGCTCCATCAAGTTTGCCAAGTATTATGAGCTTTCCTCCCATGATGTGGTGGCCACGGTCCTCACCGATTCGGTGGAGATGTACCGGTCCCGCCTTGCAGAGCTGCATCAGGAATGCGGGGAATACCGGGCCTGCACTGCGGCAGCGGATTTTGGGCGGAGCTTACAGGGGATACGGACCGATGCCATGCAGGAACTTTCCTATCAAGATCGCAAGCAGCTCCATAACTTGAAGTACTACACCTGGGTAGAGCAGCAGGGGCGGGCCCCAGCAGAGCTGGAAGACCAGTGGTATCACCAGGAACGGTCCTTCCAAGGGGTACAGAACCAGGCTGCGGCGATTGACGAACTCATCAAGGCATTCAATGCCCAGACCGGCCTGGTGGCAGGTCGTTAAGGTTTTCCTAAAAAAAAGAAGGGGTCCAGGATGGGAAAAGAAAAAAAGGAAAAAAATATAAGCGCCGCGGTGTGTATTACCTGCGGTGCAGAACATGAGTCCGGGGATCATACCTATACCTGTACGAAATGCGGCGGAGTCTTGGAGATCTGCTATGATTACCGGTACATCAAATCCCAGTTGACCCGGGAAAAGCTCCTGAACCGGAAGGAGTATTCCCTGTGGCGCTACCTGGAGCTCCTTCCCATAGCAGAAGGGAGCAAGCTCAGTCCTTTGCGGGTGGGTTGGTCGCCCCTGTACCGGGCAGAAAAACTGGGGAAGCTTTTGGGGCTTACACGGCTCTACATCAAAGACGATGGGCTTAATCCCACAGCCAGCCTCAAGGACCGGGCCTCTGCCATTGCCGTGGTCCGGGCGGTTCATGCGGGGATGACTACGGTGGCCTGCTCTTCTACGGGCAACGCTGCCTCCTCCCTGGCAGGAAACGCCGCGGCTATGGGGCTCAAGTCAGTCATCTTTGTACCGGAACGGGCGCCTAAGGCTAAAGTTACCCAGCTTTTGATCTTCGGCGCCCAGGTTATCAGCGTCCAAGGGACCTATGAAGACACCTTCCGGCTTTCTTCGGTGGCTATCGAACAATGGGGCTGGTACAACCGCAATGCCGCGATCAACCCCTATCTTTCAGAAGGGAAGAAGACCGTGTCTTTGGAGATTGCGGAACAGCTTGGGTTCAAGGCGCCGGATTATGTGGCGGTTTCCGTGGGGGATGGCTGTACCATCGCGGGGGTATGGAAGGGTTTCAAAGACCTTCATGCCTTGGGTTTCATTGAAACCCTGCCGAAACTCATCAGCGTCCAGGCTGAGGGGTGCTGTCCGGTGAACCGGGCCTTTGCCACGGGCGCCCCTATTGCATGGATGGAGGAGAACACCCTGGCAGACAGCATTGCCGTGGGGGTCCCGCGGAACGGGGAGAAGGCCCTGGGGGCCATCCGGGAATCTCAGGGTCTGGTGGTGAACGTGTCGGATGAAGAAATCCTCGCAGCCATGCGGCTCTTGGGATCCACCAGCGGGATCTTTGGCGAGCCTGCCGGGGTAACTGGTACGGCCGGGCTAAAGAAGTTGGCGGAACAGGGCCTCATCCCTCAAGATGCAGTGGTGGTTTCCCTGGTAACGGGCAATGGGCTTAAGGATGTGGTCTCAGCCCAAAAGACTGCGGGGTCTCCCCTGTGTATCCCTCCGGATTTGAGCGTGCTCACCGATGTTTTTGACCGGTAAGTAAAATAGTCCGCAGATTACGCCGATTGCACTGATTTTTATACTAAAATCCTTCCTACATCGGTGCAATCAGTGTAATCTGTGGACCAAAATTCTTAACTTGTTGCCATTGATTAAAAAACTAGCTAAACTGTCTTTTGAAATCAAAGGGTATGAGATTACCAAGAGAGAGGAAAAGGTATGTCAACGATTATAAACGAGACAGGCCCAGTAGATGAGCATGGCGCAGTAAACCGGGCTCAGATTGAACATCGGGCAACCTGGATGGGGCTTATCTACGATGAAATGGTCAAGGCTGGCGTTAATGCCGAGCCTATTATACGGCGGGCCATAAGGAGATGCGGACAGATCCATGGTGAAACCATCAAACAAGGATGCGCGGATCCGGCAAATTGCGAAGACTTTAGGAACGCTTTTTTAAGCGAGCTTGTGGTCAAAACGTTTGATATGCGCCCTATCAGCGCCGGCCGGGACAGCCTGAGCGTTGATTTCCATTACTGCGCGCTGATCAGCGCCTGGCAAAAGCTGGGATTTGACGATAAGACCTGTGATCTGCTCTGCGATATGGCGATGGAAGGAGATCGGGGTATTGCCGAGATTATGGGGCTTCAACTGGAACTCAATGAAACCATCGCCAAGGGTTGTTCGGATTGCAAGCTGCGTTTCCATAAATAGCCGTTGCGTTGTAATCAGGGGCATCTTGTGATGCCCTTATATACCCGATTGGCTTTTCTGCCGCGGTATTCTTTTCAAACAGATTTTTGTCGAACCCTTCAACGGCGGATTTGAAATTATCTATTCTGCATATTTATGAGGAACGTCTAGATAATACACTCGCTTTAATTGTGAAATAAATAATTGGTATAATCTCCATTGGTCGGGCAATAACTTCTTTTGTTTTATGATCTAATTTGGTTTCCGCAAGGCAGGTTAATAATCCGATATAGAGGTTTTTACCAAGATAAAAATATAATCTGTTGGTAATTTTATTTTTTCAAAGGCCGATTTTTTTTTGAAGTGCGAAAATAGCGGGGCATAGAAACGGCATCGTAAACACGGTAGAATAACGTTGTAAAATACACTCTATCGGAGGTTAACGATGCCGTATACACACTATACCATACA